>CAZSKH010000412.1:0-1519 GCA_964607395.1 uncultured Algimonas sp. | reverse complement strand
ATTCAGGATCGGGCAAACCACCTTCCCCATAATAATCCTCGTCGCGTCCGAGGAAATTGAACAGCGTATTCGCGGACAGAACGATGGCCGAATAGGCGAGGAAGCCGTAAATCGCCCAGCTGCCCGGTATATATTTCTCGATCGGCAGAGCTTTGGCCTGCGGATAGAACCACCCCAAAATGATGCAAATAATCATCCCGATCAGCGGGATCCAAATGAAATTTCGCTTCACTTTCGGGTCACCCAAAAACAGGAAAGGTCGGGCCGCGGGATGGATATCATCCATTTGTTTTGTGCTCACCTCTGTCTCGAGAGGCGTCTCGGTCTCAACACTCATTAGAGGCCTCCTCCGGGCAGAATGGGTTGCAGGAAGTCAACAATACCGCCCGCAAAGAAGAACAGAACCAGCGATCCAATCGCGGTTATAACAGGCGGTATAATGACCCATCGGTGTTTTTTGCGATCATGGGCGATGACGGCATCCGCCGTTGGGTCCAGCGGCGCTTTCATAAATCCACGCACAGCAATCGGGACAAGATAAATAATATTGAGGATGGAAGACGCGATCAGCGCTGCAATTAAAATGGCTTTGCCGCTATCGACCGCCCCCACCATGAGGAAGAATTTCGGCCAAGACCCACCCAGCGGTGGAATGCCTATAATGGAGAGAGCACCGACAAGAAACGCCCCAAAGACCCACGGCATGGTTCGCCCCAGGCCATCAAGCTGTGAAATATTCGTCCGGTGCGCAATCGTATAAATCGCGCCCGCACACATAAAGAGCGTAATCTTGCCCCACGCATGCATGACGATTTGCAGCCCGCCGCCCAAAATCCCCATGGAGACAGCCAGCATCGCGCCGAGCGTAATATAGGAGAGCTGCGAGACTGTGGAATAGGCCAGACGCGCTTTCAGATTATCCTGCCGCAGAGCAATGACAGAGGCGAGCACAATGGAAATCGCGGCTATCCATGCGAGCCATGTGGAGGACGGCGTCGCCAAAGTCAGGCTCGGCCCAAAGGTGTAGGTCACGACTTTCAGCATGGTGAAAACGCCCGCTTTCACAACCGCCACCGCATGGAGCAAAGCCGAAACAGGCGTCGGCGCAACCATGGCATTAGGCAGCCATGGATGGGTCGGCATCAACGCCGCCTTACCGATACCAAAGGCAAAGAGACAGAGCAGGAGGGATGTTGCAAATAGCGAGGTCCCTTCCGGGAAAATTCCGCCGACTTGGAAGTCCGTCGTTCCCGCAATGACGTAAGTTCCGATAATTGCGGGCAATAGCAGCGCCAGCGACGTCCCCATCAGGATCAGCGCATAAATCGTGCCGCCGCGTTTCGCTTTCGCATCGCCTTTGTGGGTCACCAATGGGAATGTGGAAATTGTCAGCGCTTCGTAAAAGATAAATAATGTGATGAGGTTGGCCGAAGACGCAATCCCCATGGAGGCTGCGATCGCAATGGCGACACAGGCAAAGAACCGCGTTTGGTTTTTCTCATTATTCCCGCGCATATAG
>CAZSKH010000411.1:0-1519 GCA_964607395.1 uncultured Algimonas sp. | reverse complement strand
CGTCTTACCCGTCGTCAAAATCGCGACATTGGTGACTTCGCTGCCCGCCCCCGATGTTGTCGGAATGAGGAGAAGCGGGAGCTTCGGCCCCCTCGCGTTTCCCACACCATACATCGTCTCCAGCGGTTGATCGCACCCGGCCAAATGCGCCGCGACCTTGGCCGTATCCATGGGCGACCCGCCGCCAAATCCAATGACGAGGCCTGCGCCAGACGCGCGAATAGCATCTGCGATCTCCAACACGATTGTATCAGGCGGGTCAGCCACAACTTGGTCTAAGACCAGCACATCAAAGCCGTTGGATTTAAGGGCGTCGACACCAGCGTCCATCAAACCCAACCCGCGTACGCCTTTGTCGGTGACAATGGCGATGCGTTTATTGGCAGACAGCCCTTCGACAAAGAGATCAAGCTTCGCTGCTCCGCCGGGGGCAATGCGAATATCGGAGACTGTTTTGAATGTGTGCATTATAATCCTCGCTGCGCTCGGCGCTTCACTGCAATCAATCCCCCGGATTGATTGCGGGCGTTACGCGTCCATCGTCAAAATAACCTTACCCATCGCCTTTCGGCTCGTGAGTTCATCAAAGGCATCGGCGAACCTCTCTAGCGGATAATGATTACTGATGCGGGGTTTGATTTTTCCTGTTTGTAGCATCTCTCCGATTTCCTTGAGATTGTTCATATGATCTTTTGGATCGCGCTGCGTCCACGCTCCCCAGAACACGCCTCGAATGTCGATGGATTTCAGCAGAGCGAGGTTTAGAGGGATGCGTGGGATATCGCCTGCGGCAAATCCGATGACGAGGTAACGCCCGCCCCAATTCATCGCCCGCACGCAGGGTTCCGCGAATTTATCTCCAACCGGGTCATATAGTACATCTGCCCCGCCAAGCTCTTTGATAGCTTTCTTCAAATCCATATCACCGGAATAATTAATCCCTTCATCCGCGCCATGCGCTTTACAAACCGCGAGTTTTTCATCTGTGCTGGCGCAGGCAATGACGCGCGCGCCCATGGCTTTGCCGAGCTCAACCGCTGCGAGGCCTACACCGCCTGCTGCGCCGAGAACCACGAGGGTTTCGCCGGGCTGTAGCTGCGCGCGCTGTTTCAATCCGTAATATGACGTCCCATAAACGAGGACTAAGCCTGCCGCGATGTCGAAGGGCATATCGCCAATCGGGCCGACGACCTGAACAGGGGCTACGACTTCGGTTGCAAAGGCGCCGACTTGGCCGAGATAAGACACACGGTCCCCGACATTTAGATGTTTCACATCCTCTGCGACTTCGCTGACAATGCCTGCGGCCTCTCCGCCCGGTATAAAGGGGAAGGGCGGTTGGGCTTGGTATTTGCCTTCCGCGATGAGGATATCAGGGAAGTTGACGCCTGCGGCTTTCAGCGCAATCCGAACATGCCCCGCCTTCATGGGGGAGGGCTCCACCTCCTCGACGGCGTGTTTGTGGTAATCTTGGAATTTGTGAACTTGCAGGGCTTTCATGATGTGGTCCTTCTAAAGG
>CAZSKH010000410.1:0-1558 GCA_964607395.1 uncultured Algimonas sp. | reverse complement strand
GTTTATTGTCAGACACATAATCGCTCATCGCTTTGGTGGAGCCTGTGAAATCAGATTCCGCGACGACTTCCGGCGGACATTCAGGATGGGCGAGGACGGTCACGCCGGGATGGGCGGCGCGCATGTCCTTAATGTCTTGGGCCGAGAAACGCGCATGGACCTCGCAGCGGCCATGCCAGGCGATGACTTCAATATTGGTTTGCTTTGCGACATTCTTGGCGAGGAATTCATCCGGCAGCATGATGACTTTATCCACGCCCCAATCTGCGCAAATACTCTCGACAATGGCGACGGCGTTGGAGGATGTGCAGCAAATGTCGCTCTCGGCTTTCACATCGGCAGACGTGTTCACATAGGTCACGACAGGAATGCCGGGATAGCGTTGTTTGATGAGCTTAATGTCGTCGCCGGTAATAGAGGACGCTAGCGAGCACCCCGCGCGCATAGACGGGATGAAAACGCGCTTTTCCGGGCAAAGGATTTTTGATGTCTCCGCCATGAAATGCACGCCGCCTTGGATAATCATCTCGGCGTCGGTTTTGGTGGCTTCAATGGCAAGGCCAAGGCTGTCACCGACATAATCCCCGATGAGCGCGAAGATATCCGGCGTCATGTAATTATGCGCGAGGATGACCGCGTTTTTCTTTTTCTTGAGCGTATTGATGGCATGGACCAGCGGCGCATAGGCAGGCCATTCGAACTCGGGGATAAAATCTGCGACCTGTTCGTAAAGGTGATCCGTCGCGGCTTTTACTTCATCGTTATATTCCAGACCTTCTGGCGGCCCGTCCAAATCATTCCCCGGAGTTGCGCAAACCCCATTTGGGACTTCCAAAGTCTGGCCAATCCAACGGCCATTTTCCCAATTTACAAGTTCTTTGCCCAAGGGTTCGTTCTCCAGAGTGGTTTAGTCTGAGCACTATATAGGAAGCCAGATGACGAAGGGCCAGTGGAAAGCGCGGTCTCAAACGCCTACAAACCAGCAGTAGGCTTTCTCACCCGGAAACAGTGGCGGGATATGTTGAGGGCTAATGCCAAGATTATAAGTTGTTTCGAAAAACTCATTGTCCCAATATCTCACATTTTTTTTACCTTCAGGGTTCGGATGATCTCCGAGCACCTCTTCATCCAACGGTGTCCCAAATGTAAATGCAGGCCGAGAGTGGTAAGTTGCCAAAACTCTGCGTAATTTTCCATTTTTCCATAAAATTGTCCCTATGTTTTGGTTACTGTTTGTTTTCCAACATAAGGAAACTTCTGGGAACTCTGACGCCAATTCAGTCCAAAAATTGGGGATGAATTTCGTTAGTTTTTTCAAAATTTCTTGATAGTGGTGGGCAAAACCTGACCGATTTTTCATTTCATAAACATCTAACCGTATGAAAATCGTACCGGCACAGGGTTGCAATACTGTGACATAATTTCCTCTCGCGAACCATTCGGACGGGCGGGGGTCCCATTCGTTCCATAAGCGTTGTTCAACCATAAATTTCGGGGAAATTATTTGAATGACACGCAGGACGTCAGTTGTTCTGATGCTAAACCAAACCTCACTCTT
>CAZSKH010000409.1:0-1570 GCA_964607395.1 uncultured Algimonas sp. | reverse complement strand
GCCCACACACATGGTGGCTTTTACCGCCCGCCAAAGCCGCGCAATGCGGCGCAGGAAAAGCTCTTCGGCGATGTCGCGGAAACGGCCAAAGCGCTCGGTATTGAAATCAATTTCAAAGATACGGGCGGGGTCTGCGAAGGCAATAATGTCTTTGCCGCAGGCACACCGAATGTTGAAACGCTCGGCGTGCGCGGCGGACGCATCCATTCGGCGGAGGAATTTATGATCGCTGAAAGCCTCTCGGAACGCGCAGGTCTCGCCACGCTCATCCTGCACCGAATCGCGGATGGGCGTATTGATGCCAAAGCGATAAAAGCAATGATGCCCAAATGACGAACCTAATGAAATCCATTTGCCCCGCTACGGGTGACGTTGTGTGGGAAGGTGCCGCCGCGTCGGCATCTGACGTTCATGCCGCCGTCCAGAGAGCCCGCAAAGCCTTCGCCGATTGGTCACTGACGACATTCGACCACCGCGCGCAGATCGCGCAAAAATATGCGGAATGCGTGCGCGAAAAAAGCGAGACAATCGCCCTCGCCATTTCCCGAGACATGGGCAAACCGCTTTGGGAAGCGCGGACGGAAGCCGGCGCGATGGCCAACAAGGTCGCGATCTCCATCCAATCCTATGAAGAGCGCACGCCCACGCGGGTGACAGAAACAACACGCCTCGCCCACCGCCCGCATGGGGTGATGGCCGTGTTCGGCCCGTTTAATTTCCCGGGACATCTCCCCAATGGGCATATCATCCCGTCACTCCTTGCGGGGAATACAGTCGTCTTCAAACCGTCAGAACTCACCCCGCAAGTCGCCGAAATTATGGCGGCGTGCTGGGCGGAGGCAGGCCTGCCGGATGGTGTCTTAAATATCGTCCAAGGCGCGCGGGAGACGGGCGCGGCACTGCTCGACGCCGATATTGACGGCTTGCTGTTCACGGGCAGCGCCACGACGGGAACATTCTTTCACAAACATTTCGCGGGGCGTCCCGAAATCATCCTCGCATTGGAAATGGGCGGGAATAATCCGCTGATTATCCAAGAGCCGGTGGATGTGAACGCCGCAGCAGAGCTCGCCTTTATGAGCGGCTTTATCACGGCGGGACAGCGCTGCACCTGTGCGCGGCGATTGATCTTGCCAACGGGCGGGTTTGGCGACGCGGTGATTGACGCGCTCCAAGCCAAGATCGCAGCGGTCAAAATCGGCCGCTGGGACATAGACGATATTTTCATGGGCCCCGTCGTGAGCACGGGCGCAGCCGAAGCCGCCATAAAATTCGAAGCGGACCTCCTCGCGCGCGGCGGAACCTCGCTCGCCGCACTGGACCGCGACGGCGCCTTTCTGCGTCCGGGCATGATAGACGTGACAGGCATAGACGTACCGGATGAAGAACTCTTCGCGCCCTTCCTACAGGTCGTCCGCGTGGCAAATCTCGATGCCGCCATAGCGACGGCCAATGACACACGCTTCGGCCTCGCCTCGGGATTAATTTGTGATGATGAAACTGTCTGGATCCACGCCCGCCCGCGCCTGCGCGCAGGCATCGTCAATTGGAATAAACCCACAACAGGCGC
>CAZSKH010000408.1:0-1578 GCA_964607395.1 uncultured Algimonas sp. | reverse complement strand
TCCCAGGCTTCAACGGTTTCTGCTGGCTTTCATGCGGGGCCCAACCTGTCATCCAGACAATTTCGAATGTGGCGTTGAGTTTCCCGTCTTCTCTCGCGAAATGGGCGGCGTAGCTTTTATTTAATTGGGTAAGCCAGTTCCGAGTGAGCGGGCGCGTGTTTCTCGCGGCTAGCACATTGGTCACGCCCAAATCCCGCAAATCAGATACGAGGCTCATGAGTTTCCCGTAAGAGACCGTAATCCGGTCCATATCAACGACGGGCAGGGCCAATCCTGTGCGGCCCAACAGCATAGCGGCTTGGCTGTAACCGACCATGGGATAAACCCTCGCAGTGGCTCCGCCAATGACGGCTTGGTCCGCCGCATAGAGGCTTTGCCGCAGCTCCGTCAGGGTCTCGCCGCCCAAAAACGCGACGAGGAGTAAGCCGTCCGGCGCGAGATGCTTTCGATATTGCATCAAGGTTTCTGGGATCGCGTCATCGCTTTGAAGATCGAGTAGCGAGATAATCAGATCATATGTCCCCCCCAAGCCAGTTCGGACGTCAATATAATCAAACTCTGTCGGATGTCGGTCGGTGCGTAAGCTTGAGGTGATATGATTTCGACCATCAATGCTTCCAATCAAAACGGCGCGCGCGAAGCGGCGGTTTATATCTTCCAACCGCGATGCGGCATCTTCTGCGGCCCGGGTGTAGAGGAACGACACGCCGTTACGAGCCTGCCGTTTGGCAGCGCGGGCCTCGGCTAAATCACGCGCGCGCGGATTAAATATTTTTGGGGGCGACGGACTCATAGGCTTTCGCTATTCTCACTCTCATGCCCCCAGCGCAAGATGACAGCCTGCCACAATATACAGCTCGCCGAATGAAATCGGCGGGGGGCGCGGTCATTGATACGCTACTACCGCCTCAGGAATTACTCGGGCTGGATGCGGACCCCATCGCGAAACGTATGTGGGCAGATGTAACATTTTTGGACGCGCCTTGGTGCGAGGCTTGTGGCTTTCCGTTTGAATATGCCGTGCAGGGCGGCTCACTCTGCGGGCGCTGTTCGGTGCGGCGTCCGGCCTTTGACCGCGCGCGCGCTGCGATGGCCTATGATGACGGGTCGCGGGCGTTGATCCTGTCGTTTAAACATGGCGGACGCACGGAAGGTCTCGCCAGTTTTGCTGCGCAAATGCGGCGGGCCGGGCGAGATATTTTGACGGATGCGGACGTCCTCATTCCCGTGCCGCTTCATCCGACGCGCCTGATTAAGCGCCGGTATAATCAAGCCGCGATTTTGGCGCGGGCTTTGGCGAAGATCACCCCTGCGCGGTTTGAGCCGGATATATTATTCCGAACGCGCCGCACCGATAGCCAAGGCGGATTTAATGCTCGCGCCCGCGCCAAAAATGTGCGGGGCGCTTTTTCCGTCAAACATGCAGACCGCATAGAGGGGCGCAATGTCGTTTTGATTGACGACGTGCTGACGACCGGCGCGACTTTGGAGGCCTGTGCGCGGACATTAAAAAAGGCGGGCGTGGCACGAGTCGATGGAATATGCCTTGCGCGCGTGGCAAAAGCCGCAGCATTGCCT
>CAZSKH010000407.1:0-1587 GCA_964607395.1 uncultured Algimonas sp. | reverse complement strand
CCCATGATCTGCGCGAACCCCGATATGAAGGTCAAAGTCGGCGAGAAAATCGTCTATTGCGGCGGGGCGCTGGCGAAGATGTATGAGGATATGGGCGGCGAGGTGATTTATGGCGGCAAACCGCATGAGCCGATTTACCGTCTCTGCCGGGCGTGGCTCGATGAGGTCACGGGACATGTCCCGCCGCCAGAGCGGATTTTATGTATTGGCGATAATATTTTTACCGATCTTCTTGGCGCGCAGCGTGAGGGTATGGATTGCCTCTTTATCCAAGACGGCTTGCACGGCGCGACGGAGCATCAGTTTAAAACGCTACTCACCAAACATGGCGTCAGCGCGCGCTATATTGCGCCGAAACTCTTGTGGTAGATTTATCGTGGCAACGGGCGAAAGCCTTTGCTAAAGCGCTTAAATGACTGGCAACATCAAATATTATCTGGAAGATCTCGAAATCGGGATGACGGCGCAAACCGTTGCGACCATTACTGAGGATATGATAGACACCTTCGCCGATATTACGGGCGACCATAATCCGATCCACGTCAATGAGGAGGCGGCCATCGCCGCAGGGTTTAAAGGCCGCATCGCGCATGGCGCGTTATCCGCTAGTTTTATCTCTGCCGTTTTGGGCAATGATCTGCCGGGACCGGGCGCTGTCTTTGTCGAGCTGAACCTGCGCTTTCGCAAGCCTGCTTTTATTGGCGATGAAATTACGGCGGTGGCTGAGGTCATGGAAATCAACGAACGCACGGGCCGGGTGAAGATGCGCTGTCACTGCGAAATCGAGGGCAAAAAGATTTGCCGCGGCGATGCAGGCGTCTTTGTGCAGAAGCGTCCCGCCGAATAGCGCCGCGTGAAAACGCTCCAAACCTATACTGACCTCCCCACCGCTGATAAGGGCGCGGTCATTGCGCTAGGAAATTTTGACGGGCTGCACCGGGGTCACCAAGCTGTCATCAAACGCGCACAAGCCATTGCAGATGAGCTTAGCGCGCCGCTGGGCATAGGCCTGTTCCGCCCGCACCCTTATCGGTTTTTCAAACCGGACGCCGCGCCGTTTCGCCTGATGAGCGCACGCATCCGTGCCCAAGTCATGGCGGAACTCGGCGTCGAATTTTTATATGAAATTCCATTTGATGAAAATTTGCGGGATATGGACGATCAGCAATTTGTCGAGCAGGTTCTGCACCAAGGTCTCGGTATTCGCCATGTCATTGTGGGCGAGGACTACGGTTTCGGCAAAAACCGCTGCGGTGATGTGGAGAGCCTGACGCGCCTTTGCGGACAGCGCGGCATTGGCGTCACGGCAATATCGCCAGTGGGTCTGCATAAGCTATATGGCAAATATGGGTCGACCGAAATTCGCAAAGCCTTGCAAGACGGGGATGTGTTTCACGCACAACACATGTTGTCGCGGCCTTGGCGCGTGGACGGCCTTGTTCAGAAAGGTCAGCAACGCGGCCGCACGATTAATTTCCCGACAGCGAATTTGGATTTCGCCGACCTCGTCCGTCCGAAATTTGGAGTCTATGTCGTGGAGGTTCGCATTGACGGCGAAGACGTCTGGCGTCCTGCGGTCGCCAATAC
>CAZSKH010000406.1:0-1601 GCA_964607395.1 uncultured Algimonas sp. | reverse complement strand
TTGACGAGGACTCCGGCTCTTGGGCTTTGGGCTGGCGGACCAGCTCAATCAATAAGCCTCATTCGGATGAGTGGGCAGAAGGTCCGGTGACGGACATCCTCGCACAGGTGCCGAAGGGCTGCCGCCAAGCACCCTAGCTCAATTCTGATTTCCACCGCGCGACTTGTTTGCGAACTTCGCTTGGCGCTGTCCCGCCATAGCTCGTGCGGCTACTGGCTGAGGCGAGCGGTGTCAGGACGTTAAAAATCGCGTCCGTAATGCGAGGCTCTACGCTTTGCATGTCTTTTAGAGACAGCGCGTCGAGGGTAACCCCCTTTTTTTCCGCCATGGCCACAATCGTCCCGGTGACATGATGGGCATCGCGAAATGGCATGTTCAAATTCATGACGAGCCAATCGGCGAGGTCGGTCGCTGTCGAAAAGGCTGCGCCTGCCGCTTCGGCAAGGCGGTCTGTATTTGGCGTCATATCCGTGACCATCCCGGCCATGGCAGCGAGCCCAAGTTCTAGTGCATCAAAGGCGTCGAAGACAGGTTCTTTGTCTTCTTGCATGTCTTTGGAATAGGCGAGGGGGAGGCCTTTCATGACGATAGTTAGGGACGTCAGCGCGCCCATAATGCGCCCGACTTTAGCGCGCACAAGTTCTGCCGCATCCGGATTGCGTTTTTGCGGCATGATTGAGCTGCCCGTAGTGAAGGCGTCCGATAGGCTAATGAAGCGGAATTGCGCGCTTGTCCAAATCACGATTTCTTCGGATAGGCGCGAGAGATGCGTCGCGCAAATCGTAGCGGCGCTAAGCGCTTCTAAGGCGAAGTCGCGCGCCGAAACTGCGTCTAATGAGTTGGCCATTGGGCGGTCAAAGCCAAGCGCTTTCGCCGTCATGTCCCGGTCAATCGGATATGGCGTTCCTGCCAGCGCAGCAGCTCCCAAGGGGCTTTCATTCAGCCGTTTATGACAATCTTCAAATCGCGAGCGATCCCGGGCAAACATCTCGGCATAGGCCAGCATATGATGGCCGAATGTGACGGGTTGTGCCGATTGTAGATGTGTGAAACCTGGCATGATGGTGTCCGCATGAGCATCGGCCTGTTCGACCAAAGCCGAGATCAGAATCGTGAGCTGCGATTGGAAAAGCTCGATATGTTGACGCACCCAGAGACGGAAGTCTGTTGCAACTTGGTCGTTTCGGGAGCGGCCCGTATGGAGGCGGCCACCGGCCTCCCCGATTTTGTCTTTCAAGCGGGATTCAATATTGAGGTGAATATCTTCAAGTTCAGGTGACCATGGGAATGTTCCGAAGGTGATTTCAGCTTCGATTTCGTCTAGCCCCGCATGGATGGCGTCGCGGTCCTCTGCTGTAATAATACTTTGAGCCGCCAGCATATCCGAATGGGCTTTCGATCCGGCAATATCTTGCTCGGCCAGCCGTTGGTCGAAATCAATCGAGACGTTAATCGCCTGCATCAATGCGCCGGGGCCTGCGGCAAAGCGGCCCCCCCACATCTTCTGGCCTTTTCCGGTTGGCTTATCTATTTGGTCGCTCATGACGTCCTCAATCTTTTCACTCGGCAATGCTATTCGCGCGGTTTTACTCGTGGGGCTT
>CAZSKH010000405.1:0-1604 GCA_964607395.1 uncultured Algimonas sp. | reverse complement strand
GCTCGCTCCCCAGCGCGTTCCGCGACACGGCGCGGTGAATATTCTTTCTGTCTAACTAGGCTCATCGTCTGCATGGCTCAACCCTTCTCCTGTTGTGTGTCACAGTTTGGGGTTTAGATGCCGTGTAAGTCAGAGGTTTGACCGGAATGGGGCAATGCTGTGGCAGAACGGTTTTCCTGACGGGAAACTTTGGCGCAGAATCGCCCGCCTAAACATCTTGCCGTGACCGCAGGCGCTCCCTAGATAGAACGAAACTACGTAGAGCCTTTGCCATGAATAGCCTTCTCGCCTCTCTGATCAAATTCTTCATTGCGCCATTGATCAGCCTGATCCTTTTAGTCTTTCTGGTCTATGTTATCATGAGTTGGTTGTTCATGCTGAACATTGTGCCGCCGCACAATCCAACTGCGCGACGGATCTACAGCTTGCTATCGAGTGTCGTTGACCCAATCGTCACCCCGTTTCGGAAAATCATTCCGCCTCTGGGCAATTTTGACATGGGGTTCTTCTTCGCCGCGATGCTGCTGTTTTGGACACAACAATTTTTGATACCGACGGTTTTGGCGGCCTTAGCTTAAGCCCTCAAGTCTTTGGACGATCCAAAAGACTGTCCAAAGGCTCTGCTAAATCTTGACCCTTGATCGGGGCTGCGCCCGGATCATCCGGTTGCGTCGCAGGCGGTTGGGTCATCGGTTTCTCAGTAATCGTATCTGCCTCCGGTTCGTCCTCACCCAAATCACCAACGCCGGGCAAACGCAATGGCGCGCGGCTGTCGAAGCGCGGATGTATCAACTCACCCGTATCGCCGAATGAGAACACGAGACGTCTCCAATCCTGCGGCGTATAATCGAAACTCTCCCCGCTTGGGTCGAGGTCGGACCAATCTGCCTCGCGCGGCGCGGTCGCAGCGCGTTGCAGCCACAGACGTGCATCGGATGGATTATTCAAACGGTCCTCTGTTTGCGCGGCCAAGATGCAAAGGCGTGAAGACGGCGCTTCTTCTTGGCGCAATAGCGGGCTGAGCAGCGCCCAAGCCTGCACGGCATCATTGCGGCGCAGATGATCCTCAGCCAACAGGATCTTCGTCTCGCGATGGTTCGGCGCTTGTTTCACCAAAGCGGCCAAACGCTTATCCCGCGTTTTCGAGTCCTCACCGTCCAACAGATCGAGGAAAGACAAAGACAGCGCAGGATGGGCGGCCTGCCCCCAGCTTTTCTCGATCAGTTTTGAAGCGGCTTTGGGTTCACCTTGTATCTTATAGAGCTTTGCGGCGAGCGCCGTAGCAGGCGCAAACTCCGGTGCTTGTCCAGCGGCTTTCGCGGCGAGCTCCAACGCTGGTCCGAAATTGCCTTCATCATGAAGCCGATCGGCCTCTGCGGTGTTTAATACAGCCCGGCGGCGGCGCGCAGCAATTTTCTCGACATGTTTGCGTTGTTCGCCCGTGCCCAGTGTCTCTGCGGCGTCCAGCCATTGATGGTTGGCCACTTCGGCTTTGAACAAAGTGTCAAACGCCCAGCGCGCTTCTGGATTTGCGATATAAGCCTCGCGTGATTGCTCAATCGCGCCGGGTAAATCGCCGGTCGCCAGCATATTCTGCGCCAGAC
>CAZSKH010000404.1:0-1639 GCA_964607395.1 uncultured Algimonas sp. | reverse complement strand
CACGCTTTCCAAGCGTGCGCCTTAAACCACTCGGCCACCTCACCTCTGAGGCATTGACCTCGGTTTGACCCGAGGGGTTTGAGATAAGCGCACGCTTATCTTATGTGTCTGTGCCGCTATGCGGCACGGGCGGTGCGCCTTAAACCACTCGGCCACCTCACCATCTCAGAGCAAGTCTTGTGTATCAGATGAGCGGTATCTGATAAGGAGCGCGATATAGCGCACCTTGCCCTGCGCGCAACCCTTTTCCTCGTCAGTTTGCAGGGGCGCTTTACATAGGCTCTGACTCCCTGTTAGCTTGATCGCGAGAGCGGGGAGTATGATTGATAAGCTGACATTGGGCGTGGAAGAAGAATATCTTCTCGTGAATCCGGTCACGCGTAATGCCGTGGTCAGTCCTCCCAAGAAGTTTATGAAGGCGTGTCAAAAGGCGATTGGCGACCGCGTCACGCCGGAATTCCTGCGCTGTCAAATCGAAATTGCCACGGATATTTGCGAGACTGTCGATGACGCGCGGGAGCAGATTGCGAACCTGCGCGGCGAGATCGCCCGCATTGCCGATAGTATGGACATGGCGCTCATGGCGGCCTCGACCCATCCTTTCACGCCCTGGAAACGCCAACGCCCGACAGAGGGCGAGCGCTATGAGCGGCTGGATAATGATATGCAGGGCGCGATCCGCCGCATGATGATCTGCGGTATGCATGTCCATGTCGGGTTGGAAGATCCCGAACAGCGCATCGATGTGCAAAATCAAATGCGCTATTTCCTGCCACATATGCTGGCGTTGACGACCAGCTCGCCCTTTTGGGAAGGCCATGTCATGGGCATGAAATCTTATCGGCTGTCCGTATTTGACGGCATGCCGCGCACCGGCATCCCCGAAGAAATCGAGAGCTATTCCGAATATGAGCGCCTGATCGATGCGATTATCGCGGCAGGCGCGATTGAAGATTCGACCAAAATTTGGTGGGATATCCGCCCCAGTGCAAAATTCCCGACGCTTGAAATGCGGGTTTGCGATGTCTGCACGCGGCTCGAAGATGCCATGGCCGTGACGGCGATTTACCAAGCGCTGACGCGGCGGATTTTACGGCTGAAGAAAGATAATATGAAATGGCGGGTCTATCCAGCTTTCCTCATATCCGAAAATCGGTGGATGGCGCAGCGCCACGGCGTCTCCGGGCGATTAATTGATTTCGGCAGCGGCAAAGCTGTGCCTTATGCGGATATATTGGAAGAACTGATTTCGTGGATATCCGAGGACGCAGAGGCGCTCGGCTGTCTCAAACAGGTCGAACATGCGCGCACAATTGTCGCGCGCGGCAGCTCGGCCTGCCGCCAAAAAGAAATATATGAGCAAGCCCGCATAGCCGGCCTACGCAAGCGCGACGCGTTCAACGCCGTGGTTGATGATCTCGTGAAAGAGACTGTGGTTGGGATATAGGTTTCGGCAGGAAAGAATACTCTTCTCCCCGTTTACGGGGGGAAGTACCCATAGCGTTTTGAAAAAACGCGGAGGGGGATGGGGGGATGTTATCGTAGCAGTTATGCTTCGGCGATAAACGAAACTAACCCCCCATCCGCCCTTCGGGCACCTTCCCCCCGCAAGCGGGGAGAAGAGCTACTTTCTAATTTG
>CAZSKH010000403.1:0-1648 GCA_964607395.1 uncultured Algimonas sp. | reverse complement strand
AAGGCGTCACGACGGACGACCCTGCGATTTTCAATTTCAAAGGCCTGCCTTTCGCTGCGCCGCCCGTCGGCGATTTGCGCTGGGCTGCGCCTCAGGCGCCGCAGGTTTGGACGGAGACCCGCGCAGCAGACACATTCAGCAATCGCTGTATGCAGCCCGAGGATGTTGAAGGCGGGTTCTTTGACCGCTTAATTGAGGGCCACGGGTTGAGCGGACCAAAAAACTTTTTGATCAAACGCGCCGTCGCTGCGCAAAAACCCTCTCCCATGAGCGAGGATTGTCTCTATCTAAATGTCCGAACCGGAAATTTGAATGGCGAGACGAAACAGCCTGTCATGGTGTGGATACATGGCGGGGGTCACCAATTTGGATCAGGCGATTTTTCTTATTACCAAGCGAATGGTCTGGTCCAAAAAGGCGTCGTCCTTGTCACGATAAATTATCGATTAGGCGCGTTTGGTTATATGGCGCATCCTGTGCTGTCCGCAGACGACCCTAACGGCGTTTCCGGAAATTATGGAACGCTTGATCAGATCGCTGCATTGGATTGGGTGCAGCAGAATATCTCGGCTTATGGCGGCGACCCCGACAATGTTACGATTTTCGGCGAGAGCGCCGGCGCATGGTCAGTCACAGAAATGATGGCCAGCCCCTTAGCCGCAGGAAAGTTCAATAAGGCCATCGGGCAAAGCGGCGCCTCGACTTATCACCTCGGGCAGATGGACGGAAATGGATTGGGCTGGCCCAGCGGATATAATGTGGGCAAGCAAGTGGCCGAGGCTGTGGGCTTAAACAATCCAACAGCGGCAGAGCTACGCGCCGTTTCGGCCAGTGACATCATGGAAAATCTGCCCGAAAAATCCGATGAAGCCTTTCATCATATTCGGGACGGCTATGTCTTTCCCAGGAATGTGGGCCATGCTTTTCGCGACGGCGAGATAAATGCAGTGCCCTTTATGGCGGGATATAATTCTGACGAGGGGACATTGTTCTTCCCCGATGATCCACAGCCCTCTGTATGGGAAGAGGATATGCCGCGCGGCGGAGCCGATATGATTGCGGCCTTAAATAAACACTACCCCGGTCAAGGCGAGACCCTCGCGGCGGCTTACGGCCTCAATGAAGACTTTATGGCGGGCGGCACGCAAATGATGGGGGATGATATTTTCGGCGTGAATGTTCGTTTTGCCGCCGAGGCAAACGCGGCAGTTGGCGCGCCGAGTTACCTTTACCATTTCTCCCGCGTGCCGCCGTCCGAAAAGCAAACTTTGGGCGCGTTTCATGCCGCAGAAATCCCCTTTGTATTTGACAGTTCAGAACCGATTTTAGGCTTGTCCGAAGACGATAAAGCCCTGACCGAAATTATGGTCACGGCGTGGACGAACTTTGCCAAGACCGGTAATCCGAATGGAGACGGCGTGCCCAACTGGCCAGAATATGGCGGTCAGAACTGGATGCATTTTTCGGGTAATACCGGGCGAGCTTTAGCGGAAGTTGAGACTGACCTACGTAAAACGAAACTGGACGCCTTGGAGTCTGGTCTCATATTGAAACTCAGAGAGCTTGACGCGGAGCTGTCTGCGGGCGGTGATACGGGCAGCTTGAACGAGTAATGCCGAATATCCCGCCGCAAACCCGCCTCATCATT
>CAZSKH010000402.1:0-1653 GCA_964607395.1 uncultured Algimonas sp. | reverse complement strand
GCGTTGAACAACAACGCGGTCATGGAGGGGACGAAATTTCATGCGTCTTCTCTCTGTTTAAAGGGTTTAAAATGAATTTAGCACTCGGGTAGGAAGAGTGCCAGTGCAGGCCATGTGGGGGACGCAAGAGGACACCGCAACCCCGCAAGTGCAGATTTTTTTCGAAAACCTAGCGGATGACCATCTGCGCCAGCCCCACACCGCTCGCCGCCATTAGCCATCTGGTTTCTACTTCCGGCTCAACGATACGGCACAGCCCTGTCACAACGATAATTCACTTCAAGGCGGTATTTACGAAAGTACCAAATAATAGTTGAAATCATATTTCAGTTTGTGCACCGAGGACCGGGCGACTAAACTTAGGAAAAGATATTTTATGACAGATGCAGGCAAACAATTATTGGTATTATGTACGGCAGGGTTGATGCTTTCAGCATGCGCAACCAAGTTAGAGACCGTTGCTCTAAAGGACCCAAATATGCTCAAAACTGCGAGCGGCTCTTTAACAACAGTATCTGAACCGGCGCCTGCCATCATGCATAGTCAATCTTCGAAGGCCGCATTTGGTTTGTTGGGGGCTGCCGCTTCCGCGTCTTCGGGTAAGAAACTGGTGGAAAAGGGTGTCATTACGGACCCATCACTTACGGTCGAAGCAAAACTAAATGATTATATCGCGGCCAAGAGCGGTTTGGAAAAAATTGCGCCTTTGGCTTTTGATACGCGCAAGTCTGTGCCTAAAAGCCCCCGCGTGGATAATGGATATACAATTGACGCCAGTACAACCGTCTGGGGGTTAAATTATTTCCCGCTCAATTGGACCAGTTACCAAACCTATTACAGCGGGAATGTTCGGCTTATAGATCCAGAAGGCGAAGTGGTCGCCGCAACTAATTGCGAATATAAATACCCGGAGACGAAAGAGGAAAGCCCCGAATATGATGTCCTCGTCAGCGGCGGAGGCGTGGTCATGCAGAAAAACCTACAGATCATGGCCGACAAATGTGTTGAGAAGTTCAAATCCGAAGCTTTAATCGGATTCTAATTCGGTCTCACAATGACTTAGCAAAGGAGAGGAGACGAAATTTCATGCGTCTTCTCTCTTTTCGAGGGTTTAAAATGAATTTAGCACTCAGGTAGGCAGAGGGCCAGTGCAGGCCGCGTGGTGGACGCAAGAGGACACCGCAACCCCGCAAGTGCAGATTTTTTTCAGCCTAGCTTGTCTTGACAGTTCGCGCTTTGCGTTTTTTGGGTTTGGGTTTCATGGCGGCGAGGGCGGGGGCTTGGAGCTGTTCATAGAGCATGAACAGATGCTCCACCCGCTCCCGCTCACTTTCAAACGGTTTTTTTCGGTAGAGGCGGTCGACGGCTTTATCATTGGCAATATGCGCCTTGCGCAGATTGGCAGGCATGGTGTCAGGGTCATAGAGGTCAGCCAGCGTCGCCTCTGGCCATTCCGCGCGGGCGTCCAGAATGGCTTGCCCCGTTTTGGTGAGGGTGGCTTTGGCTTTGTCGTCAAGGTTGGGCCATGGGAAGGTGTTGTAGACGACGCCAACGGAATACATGTAGCGGCTTTCAAGTCGTCCCGTCACAGTCCGCATCCATCCCATGTGTATGGTTGAGATTAAAACCGATAACATATGTAATTCAGCATTC
>CAZSKH010000401.1:0-1678 GCA_964607395.1 uncultured Algimonas sp. | reverse complement strand
GCCGCGCTACGCTATGAAAACGGTCGGTTGGTGTCTGGCGCAACGCGCGGGGATGGGCAGGTTGGCGAGGATGTGACAGCGAATCTGTCGACATTAGACACCGTGCCCAAACAGCTTTCGGGCTCAGGGTGGCCCGAGGTTTTGGAAATTCGAGGGGAGGTCTATATCGATCATGCGGATTTCGACAGGATGAATGCGGCGCAACTGAAAGCTGGGAAACCTGAGTATAAAAATCCGCGTAACGCGGCAGCAGGTAGTCTTAGACAAATCGATGTATCCGTCACGGCCTCTCGCCCTTTGAAGCTTTTTGCCTATACATGGGGAGAGGTCAGTGAGCCTTTTGCGCAGACGCAAATGGAAGCGGTTGCCAAGATGGCGGAATGGGGATTTAGCGTAAACCCGCAGATGCGCCGTCATGACGGACCAGAGGAGATGATCGTGCATTACAACGAAATCCTGACGGCCCGGGCGGGATTGGGGTACGACATTGATGGGGTGGTTTACAAGGTCGACGATTTAGCTTTGCAGGACCGCTTGGGCTTTGTCTCACGCGCACCGCGCTGGGCAATTGCGCATAAATTCCCCGCAGAAAAAGCCATTACGACGATTGAGGCGATAGATATTCAGGTTGGGCGAACCGGCTCACTAACGCCTGTTGCGCGCCTAACACCCATCACAGTTGGCGGCGTTGTTGTATCTAATGCTACGCTGCACAATGCGGATGAAATTGCCCGTCTCGGTGTGAAGGTGGGTGATAGTGTCGAGATTCAACGGGCAGGGGATGTTATTCCGCAAGTGCTCCGCGTCGTAGATCCGAGCAAAAACGCGCCGTTCGAATTTCCAACCACATGCCCTGTCTGCGATGCGCCTGTGGGCTCAGATGTCGACGAGAAAACGGGGCGCCAAAATGTAGTCTTGCGATGCACCAACGGTCTCGCTTGCCCCGCGCAAGCCGTTCAATCTCTCGTGCATCTCGTCTCACGACAAGTCTTCGATATTGATGGTTTGGGCGAAAGACAGATTGAAGCTTTTTTTGAAAAAGGCCTCATCAAGGAACCGGCTGATATTTTTACGCTCCGCGCACGTAATGACGAGATTAAGCTGGAGACGTGGGAAGGCTTTGGCGAAACGAGCGCCGCAAAACTCTTTGATGCGATTGATGCACGCCGTAACATTCCCTTTGACCGCGTTATCTATAGCCAAGGCATTCGCCATGTCGGCCGCACCAATTCGCGCCTGATCGCGCAGCATTTCATCAGCTGGGGCAAGTTCCGCGCCGCCATTCCGCAATTGAAAGATGAGGCGAGTGAGCCTTATCAAGCGCTGCTGGGGATTGACGGAATGGGACAAGCCGCCTTGGGCGGCCTGGCCGGCTATTTCGGATCGGAGTCCAACCTCGCCATTGTGGATCGACTGACAGCGCAGCTCACGATTCAGGACGCAGAAGCCCCGACATCTGACTCGCCTGTTGCTGGGAAGACAGTTGTCTTCACTGGAAAACTGGAACGCTTTTCCCGCGATGAAGCTAAAGCCCGTGCGCAATCGCTCGGCGCAAAAGTCTCGGGCAGTGTGTCAAAGAAAACGGATTACCTCGTCGCCGGACCGGGCGCAGGGTCAAAGCTGAAAAAGGCCGAAGCCGCAGGGGTGAAGGTGCTCACTGAGGATGAGTGGTTGGCTC
>CAZSKH010000400.1:0-1738 GCA_964607395.1 uncultured Algimonas sp. | reverse complement strand
AAACAATCGGACAATTGATGGAGATTAAGCGCGCTGAGCTGGCGCGGCGCTTTGGGTTGGATTTGACGAAATCTCTCTCTGCTGCGCTAGGTCACGCGCCTGATCCTGTCTCTCCCAAAGCTGCAGACCCGATCTATGCCGCGCGGATGACCTTGCCGGACCCGATTGGCCTGCAACCGGATTTGATGGGCGTATTGGAGCGGTTGACGGCGTCTGTGTGTCGGCGGCTGGGCGTAGATCTAAAAGGTGCGCGGCGCTATTATTTGACGGTGCGCTGCGTCGATACGGGCGATCATGTTTTACACATCGGATTTGCCCGTCCCACCCATGAGGCGCGCGCGGTGATGCAGCAATTTGCCAAGCCCTTGGACACGCTGAAAATAGAATTTGGCGCGGATTGGTTCCGGTTGGAAGCTGCGCATATTGAACCCATACAGCCCTTTCAAATCAGTCTCGATCAACATAAACAGGCCGAGGACGACACCTCCAAAATTATCTCAACCTTGGGCAATCGCCTCGGCTTTGACCGGGTGCGCCAGTTCCAGCCCGTGCAAAGCCATCTGCCGGAGCGTGAGTTCAGCAGCGTTGAAGCGATGGATCGCCGCGAACCTGCGTCTTGGACTCTGGCACCGCGCAAACGCCCGGTCAGATTGTTCAAACGGCCGGAGCGTTTGGTGACATTAGAGGCCGGACGCCCGCCAAAACGCTTTCAGTGGCGCAAATCTGTTTATGCCACACAAGACGCCAAAGGACCGGAACGTCTGACGGCTGAATGGTGGCTGGATGATAGGGGCCCCGTGCGGGATTATTGGCAGGTGCAAACGGAAGACGGGCCGCGTCTTTGGCTGATGACCTATCCGGGATCCTCCGAGCCGAATTGGTTTATTGCAGGCCGCTTTTCATGAGTTATGCTGAGCTAAATTGCATCTCGAATTTCACCTTTCTGAAAGGCGCATCCCACGCACAGGAGCTGGTTGAGCGCGCGGTCGAACTGGGGCTCTCAGCGCTTGCGATTGCTGACACGAATACTTTCGCAGGCATCGTGCGGGGCCACGCCGCCGCACAAGAATTGAGCCTAACCTATCGTGTCGCGGTGCGGTTGGTTCTACGGGACGGAGCGGAGATCGTGGCCTATCCCAAAACGCGCAAAGGCTATGGCAATCTCTGCCGCTTGCTGACCTTGGGAAAGCGCCGCGCAGCCAAAGGGCAATGCGATCTCGCGATAGATGATGTTTTAGAATGGGGCGAGGAGTGCATTTTTGTGGTGATGGAGCCTGAAAATGCATCTGCGTTGAAAACTGCATTTGACGAAGACGTTTTCCTCGCGTTGAAGCCAGCCTATGACGGGGAAGATATTCCCCGCTTTGCTGCGCGCAAACAGCTGTCTGAAGAAATAGATATTCCCTTGGTCGCGATGGGGCATGTCATCATGCACGCAGGGCGGCGGCGGCGTTTGGCGGATGTGTTGTCCTGTATTCGCGAGAAGGTCAAAATCGATGAGTTGGGCCGCTTGGCGCAACCCAATGCCGAAGCGCGCCTCAAGTCTGAATTTGAAATGCGGCGTTTGTTCAAAGCCTATCCGCAAGCCCTCGCCAATACGCAGGTGATTGTGGATCGCTGTCCATTCTCTCTGGACGAGCTGAAATATGAATATCCCGATGAGGTTACAAATGGGGAAAATGCGGATACGCGTTTACGGCGCCTGACAGAGGTCGGGCTAAGATGGCGCTATCCTGAC
>CAZSKH010000399.1:0-1744 GCA_964607395.1 uncultured Algimonas sp. | reverse complement strand
TTAGGGGTCAAATCCTGACGAGCTTTCATGTTTGCCGTCGTCCCGCCCGCATCCAGCGGTCTAATCGATTGAAATCCATTCGCGTACCCTCCTACACGAGGAAAGGCGTCTGCAAGTTGAGGCATGGCCGCGGTGACCGCTTCGGGCATCGAGCAGTTCACAGTGACCGCATCAAGACCAAGAGGTGCAACAGCTGAAACAGCCTCTCCGAGGGGCTCGCCTGACCTCAATTGGTTCGGGTTGGAGTCATCCAAAGTAAAGCTGACAATCGTAGGAAGTCCGACCTCACGCGCCGCCGTTGCGGCTGCAACGGCCTCTCGAATAGTCGCCATGGTTTCGCAGAACATCAGATCTATAGCTGACTTTTGAATGGCCACGAGGTCTCTATATTGCTCCAGGCAGACATCCGCGTCAGGCACAAGCTCAGGCTTATAACTGGCAACGAGCGGCCCCAGACAGCCAGCAATCATTATGTCCTCCGCGCCTGATTTGTGCTTGGCTGATAAAGCCACTCTTTTCGCGGCGTCATGGATCGGTTCGAATAGATCAATGCTGGCATCACGGGCCAAGCGAGTCGGCGTGGCCGTGTAATTATTCAAGACAATTGCTTTAGCGCCGGCCTTTATAAAATCCATGTGCAGCGCTTCGACAAGTTCCGGATTGTCCAGTAAAACTCGCGTTGACCAAAGCGGTGTCGGTGCGGCACCTGAACGGCGGATGAGCTCTTGCCCCATGCCGCCATCGAGAAGCGTGACAGATTTTTCCATTATTTCCTCAGCTCCCGATATTATTTTGGGTATTCTCCGAAAACACATAAAGTTATGGGTTCAAACAATCTATCAAAATCACACTCTCATTAGAGAATATGAATTTGGGTTTAAATGATTGCTCATAGTCAGCGAATATCTTTGAAACGCTTTTGGGAGTAAGTGTACAGTCCTAAACATGATCAGTTATGAGCAAGCGATAGAGATTCTTGAGAAAGCTGACACCTTACCTGTAAAGACCCTTTCGGTAGATCAAGCCTTTGGACATGTTTGCGCGCAGGATGTCGTATCGTCTGCCCAAGTCCCTCCATTTCGAAATTCTGCGATGGACGGATTTGCAATCATTGCAAACCAAGCCCTCTCCGCTTCTGTTATTATGGATGTTATAGGGAGAACGGTTGCTGGAGACTCACCAGCAACTGGGTCAGGAGGCGGCGCTTGGGAAATCATGACCGGAGGACCTTTGCCGTCGGGATACGATACAGTCGTGAGGCTCGAGCAGGTTAGTCATTTAAATCAGAATTCTCCCGGAGTCCCAACGCGAATACGCCTAAATGAGATCCCTAAGTTAGGATCAAATATCCGCCATCCCGGTGAGGACTTTGATATTGGTGATGTTCTTTTAGAAAAAGGCACCGTCATCTCCTCTAAAAGCATTATGGCTCTCTCTGCCGCAGGGTTTTCGGAGGTTGAAGCTTTTTCCAAACCTCGCGTCACCGTCATGAGCACGGGCAACGAAATTGTAAATGACACAACCCAGAAGCTGCAACCCGGACAAATCTATAACTCCAATGGGCCATATTTGATGAATGCCCTTAGGGCTAACGGCATTGAGCCGCGTTTCCTCGGAACTTTCAAAGATGACCCTAGGACGTTTGAGAAAGAGCTACCAGAAGCGCTTGAGCACGCCGACATCATTCTATCTACAGGTGGTGTTTCCGTCGGACGTTTTGATTTTATTCCAGAGTCTCTCAGGC
>CAZSKH010000398.1:0-1785 GCA_964607395.1 uncultured Algimonas sp. | reverse complement strand
TTCCGGTCCTGTGAGCGCTTCATTCCGCAACATCGCCACGCCATCGCTGACATTTCCTTTATCATAGCGAGCCAGTGCTTGTAGATAGAGTGAGCGTTTGTCGCCAAAGGCCGCGTAAAGACTGCCTTTCCTCAGGCCTGTTGCAGACATGATGTCAGCATAGGACGTGCCCTCAAACCCATGTTCCCAAAAAACATCTCTTAGCGCATCAAGAACGGCATCGTCTTCAAACTGGCGGGGTCGACCCATTTTATAACTCCTCATATTGTTCACGTAACTGTGATTACATTATTCTTGACCATTTAGTCAAGTAATGTATTTAGGGATCAAGCGAGGCGATAACAACCTTTGAAAGGGTCAAAATCGACGAGCTCAAAAATTTTAACTTGAATTTGACCGATTGGTCAATAAATATAGAGATTAATTATGAATAAGAAACAATATATCAAAACCGGCATCGCAAGCGTTGCCATCTATGCAACTGTCGCGATTTCCTCAATGGGCTTCATTAGCATGGCGCATGCCGCAGAAACTGTCGCAGCGCCCGCAATTGCCGTGCAGCCTGCTCAAAATCCCGCCGCCACGTCAGGAGATTTTGTACAGAAAAGCAAGACACTTCGTGGAAGTTGGCAGGTCCTAGAGGTAAATGGACAGACCGTCATTCGCTTTGATGACAATTTCAAAGCCAAGCGCGGACCTGACCTAAAGATTTTCCTGTCTCCGCAAAGTCTTGATGATGTGACGGGGAGAACGGCAACGAACGAAGCCGTGCTCTTAGGTGAACTCCAAAACACAAATGGCACGCAAGATTATGTTTTGCCGGAAGGCGTCAACTTGAGTGCTTTCAACAGTATCTTAGTTCACTGCGAAGCCTTTTCAGTCCTTTGGGGCGGGGGCGCTCTCTAGCGCTTTCACTCCCGGGCGACCTCATGCCCCACACTATGAGGTTGCCCAAATCTAACTTTCAGAAAGAAAAATCATGTTATTAAAAACTAAAATTACGAAATCACTTTCTTACGCTCTTGCAGCCGGTTTCCTCTTCTTCGGCGCTCAGAAATTTGGCGTAGAAAATGCTGTCTTTGAGATTATTGCAGAGCGCTCAGGCATAGATATTTTTGAACCTGTGATACGCCGACTTACCGGTGTTGCGGAGCTGGTAACAGCCGCATTATTCCTGGTCCCAAACGCTCGCATAAAAAAACTGGCGAGCCTCTCCGCTGCGGCTGTTTTGCTCGGCGCCATTGGATTTCATCTGTCCCCTTGGCTTGGTATCAATGTTCCGGGCATTGGGCATGGTCTTTTTGGCGCAGCAGTTCTGCTATTGGCGCTAAATACCGTTTTACTTCGAACCTATTTCCCTTCGAAGCGAACGACCCAGAAACGTCAGGTGTTGGCGTGATTAATGACCCCGCCTTTATTCACGCATCCAGATCATCAAAGGAAACTGAAAAATGTTTAATACAATAACACTCTACACAAAGGGATATTGTCCATTTTGCAAAAATGCGAAGGCTTTGCTCACTCAAAAGGGCGTTACTTTCACGGATATCGAAATCACTGGAAATGACGATCTGATGGCTGAAATGGTCAAGCGCTCGGGCCGCTATACTGTACCGCAAATCTTTATTGGGGACGTCCATGTTGGCGGCGGTTCCGATTTAGAGGCGCTCGACAAAGCGGGAGGCCTAGACCCACTATTGGAACCATTCTTACGAAAAGTAGCGTGTATATCTTAGATTGGACGATTGAAGGCGTTAACCTAAGGTCCGCTTTGCCCCTTAGCCG
>CAZSKH010000397.1:0-1808 GCA_964607395.1 uncultured Algimonas sp. | reverse complement strand
CCAGCGCGGTGAGCGATGTACCGCCGCGCGCGAGGAGGTCCGCTTCGAATTTTATGGCCGCTTCGGCTGCCCCGACGCTAACCACGGGACCCATGAAAATATCGTCTATGTCCCAGCGTCCAATTTTGACCGCCGCGATCTTGGCTTGGAGCGCTTCCACCACCGCATCGCCAAACCCGCCTGTCGGCAAGATCAATCGCCGCGCGCAGGTACAGCGCTGTCCCGCCGTGATAAAGCCACTGATAAAAGCGAGGTCGGCGGCGGCGTCCACACCTACGGGTTCTTGAATAATGAGCGGATTATTCCCTCCCATTTCCAGCGCGAGGATGATTTCTGGGCGGCCCGCGAAATGTTTGTGGAAGTAGGTTCCCGTTGCCGCGCTGCCCGTGAACAGCAGTCCATCAATATCCGCGTCCAGTAACGCGGCGCCCGTTTCGCGGGCGCCTTGGACGATATTTAATACTCCTTTGGGCAAGCCAGCCTCGTCCCAACAGGTCCCCATAATTTCCGCGACTTGCGGGGTGAGTTCGGACGGTTTGAAGACAACTACATTCCCCGCGAGGAGTGACGGGATAATATGCCCATTGGGCAAATGCCCCGGGAAATTAAACGGCCCGAACACAGCCATGACGCCATGCGGACGATGGGCGAGACGCGTAGTCTCCGTGATGCGGGTGGGTGTTCTTTCCTGATAGGATTGGATAGACACCGCGACCTTATTCGCCATCGCGCCGGCTTCTGTGCGGGCTTCCCAAAGAGGTTTGCCCATATCGCGGGAAATGGCGAGGGCGATGTCCTCCGCTTTCTCGCGCACGACCTCGGCATATTTTTGCGCGATTTGTACGCGGTGGTCGAAACTGGTGAGCGACCAATCGGCAAAGGCTTTGCGAGCGGTGGCGACAGCAGCGTGAACCTCGGCCGCGGAGGCAGCAGCACCTTCCCACACAACATCCCCTGTCGCAGGGCATATGGATTTAATGATTGCGCTCATGATGTCATCAGCGCCTTAATCGCTTTGGCATCTATCCGCCCATCAGCAATGCGGTGGAGGATGAGCACCGCCAGCCCCGCCCGTTCAGACAGGCTGTCGGCCATCATAAATTCTTCGGCGGAATGGATGCGGCCTCCGCGCACGCCTAGCGTATCGATATTTGGCGTGCCCGCAGCGAAGACATTATTGCCCTCACAGACCCCGCCCGTGTCTTTGAAATTAATCGTGATGCCGAGCGCTTTGGCGGTTTCTGCGACATCGCCGAAGAGTTTATTCTGCGCGGCATTTCGCGGCTTTGGCGGGCGGTAAAATCCGCCATGCGTATGCGCCGTAATGCCGTCACGTTTGAGGACCTCATTGAGGATACGGTCGACCTCGCCCTGCGCCCAATCTGCGGAGGGGCCATCCGGCGCGCGCGCGCCGAGACGCACGACGCAAAGCGCCGGCACAACATTCACCGCATCGCCGCCATCAATGGAGCCGATATTAAATGTGGTGCCGTCGCGGACATCGGTGAGCGCTTCAATTTTAAGCGCGAATTCAGAGGCGGCCATGAGGGCGCTGCGACCCTTTTCCGGCTCGCGCCCCGCATGGGCAGAGCGGCCTTGGAAAATCACGTCCCAAACGGCAGAGCCTTTGCGCGCGCCGGAGAAGCTGCCATCTTCCATACAGGGTTCAAACGTTAGGCCGATATGGGCCTGGCGGGCGGCGGCCATGATGGCGTCATTGGAGGCATGATTGCCCGTTTCCTCATCCGGCGACAGGACGACGCGATAACCGATTTGGTCTTTCAGCGGCCCCGCCTCCAGCGCTTTCA
>CAZSKH010000396.1:0-1809 GCA_964607395.1 uncultured Algimonas sp. | reverse complement strand
CCTCGTCTTCCATGGCGACGCTCACTGCGACCAAAGAAGCCTGTAGCGAGCTGGGCGCGGGCGGCGATGAAGCCACGCCGTTTTTCACCGTGGGCGCGACGATCAATATGGTCGGCACGCTGATCGGGCTTTTGCTGGTCTGTCTCTATGCGATGTCCGCCTTTGGGCTAGAGGTCGGTATCGGCGATGCGTTGCTGGTCGGGCTGCAATCCATGATTTACGCAACGGCGGCCGCCGGCACGCCCAGCGCCTCTGTTGTGCTCATTCAAGATATTCTCACGAGCCAAGGCGTCTCGCCTGAATATGCGTCATTTGTGACAACGCTGATTTTGACGATTGATGTGTTGATTTTGGACCGCATCCGCACCGTGCTGAACACGCAATCGGATTCCATGTCCACGGCCAACGGGTTGAAGCTATATTATAAGACGCCGAGGACTTTGGCTGACGGGGCGTAAGGGCATATAAAAAACGACGCCGCGCGATTTATGCGGGCGTCGCTTTAAATCGTGAAACCTAGAGAAAGCTTAGCGCGTCTCTTCCGGGAAGGTGATCGCAGGGCCTAGGTTTTGCAGAACTTCTCGCGCATTAAATGTGCGCACATCATTCCCTGCGGAGCCGCGACCAAATTTGACTTCGGCCGTGGCGCGATATTTCGTAATTTCTTGAACGTCTATATCATCAAAGAAAGGATCATATCCGCCGAAACCGCCCCGGCCTCCAAAGCCACGTCGTCCAAATCCGGACCTTGGACTGAAGCCCCGAAAGCGCGAATAAGGATAAGCACGGGACCATCCAAAGCGTGGACGGTAAAAACTATATCCGAAATAGGGATCAAATCGGTTACTGAAACCGGGGGTGACGCGGACCTTGCGGTCGGCTTCCACATCCCGCTCTTGCAGGGTGAAACTTTCAAAGCCGCGTTCAATGGCCATCTCCGCAGATCGGTAAAGCAGGTAATTTTCGACCGTGTCACGTTTCGTCAGCGAGTTGCCGCCAAAGGTGATGCGCGCGCGGTCATTTTCGATCATTTGTTGTGAAAACCCGTCAAATCCGCCGGGCTCTGAGGCCGGCTGATAGGGCGTCGCTGTCGCGCAGGCGACTAAAGTCAAAGCGGATGCGGCGACTAAAACATGTCGCAGCGTTCGGGTGGGAGATGAGAAAAATTTAGTCATGAGGGAACTCCTTACGTGCAAGGTTTTGCGTATATCAACCTGAATGCAGGCTGAAATCATGCGTTAAATTTACGTCATTCTGGGGTAACTGACATCTCATCTTGCTGTGATAGCGGCGTGTTTGCGGGCGCCGCGTTCCAATCTAGCACCAAAGAGACGCCCGCCCAAAGCGATAAAAGCGCCGCTAATCCCGTCATAATGATCCCAACAAAGAGCGGCAGGGGCGTGTAAAAAATGGTGGTAAGGCCGAGGCCAATCCAGGGCAGCATGAGGAAAAGAGTCCAGAATAAATGCGCTGGTTTGGTGCCGTCTCGATAGGCGCGGCGCGCAAACCGCGCAACGATAAAGAACGGCAAAACTGCGAAGGCAAATAAGCCAAGCGTGAGGAAAAAGGCGGACGTCAAATGTTCTGGCCGCGTGTCATTCTCCGCAAAGCCAGAAAAAAACCAAATGGCACTCACGACTGATAAGAGCGCGCCAATATAGCCCAAGATAGAGGCCATCAGGTCTGCCCGGCGGCCAAGCGGGGCGGCTTTATCTTCTACTATGATGATCGGGGTTACCGTGTCTTGCGTCATAGATCGCAGCTTAGTCGGCAAAGCCGGAGCTGTCACATGAAACCCTTTACAGATTT
>CAZSKH010000395.1:0-1823 GCA_964607395.1 uncultured Algimonas sp. | reverse complement strand
GCATGACGGCTTCGTCTAAGTCCATGCCCAAGGCCATATTGGCGGCCACCGCGCTCGCCAATGTGCAGCCCGTGCCGTGGGTGTGCCGCGTGTGTAAGCGCGGGCCAGACATGATATTTGCGCCCTGCTCGCTCACGAGAACATCGACAACGGATTTCCCGTCCAAATGCCCGCCCTTCATCAGCGCCGCATAAACGCCGCGCTCCAGTAAAGCATCGCCTGCCTTCGTCAGATCATCGACATCCGTGATTTTCAGCCCCGTCAACAGCTCGGCTTCGGGCACATTGGGCGTGACCAAATCCGCGAGCGGCAAAAGCGTATCGCGCAAAGCGGCCACAGCGTCCGGTTCCAGCAAAGCATCGCCCGAGGTTGCCACAGCAACGGGGTCCAAAATGACAAATGCGTCCAGCTCGTCCACGGCTTCGGCGACAACATCGATAATGGCTTTCGTGCCCAGCATCCCAATTTTCACGACATCCGCGCCAATATCGGAAAGGCAGGATTCGATCTGTGCTTTGACGAGCGCGGGCGGCATGAATTCAACCGCCTGAACGCCGAGCGTATTTTGTGCAGTCACAGCGGTAATTGCCGTCATGGCATATGCGCCGAAGGCTGAACAGGTTTTGATATCGGCCTGAACACCCGCCCCACCGCCGGAGTCGGACCCAGCGATGATAAGAACACGGCCTTTCGGGTTTTGAGGGTCAGTCATTTTTCTACCTTCAAATCTTGCACCCCATATTCCTCTGACAGACGTGCTTTGATGCGCTCATTTTCGCGACTGACGATCCAATAAGATATAAGGATTTCGACTAAAACGACCATAGACAGAAGCATGGGTATCAGGCCAACAATGAAGTTTGCAGGATGATCAGCTCCACTGGTAAAGTTGATGCCCAGAACGGCAATTGCAAACACCGCAAGATATGCAAATCCTATCTGCTTATGACCCAAGTAAAATCGATGCGCGCCTAACCAGCCCGTAATAATCGTCAACAAAAGCGCTAAGCCATAGCTTTTCTTTTGTTTCGCAAACTCCAACATCATCTTTCCATTGCGGAGACGATTTAGATTTCTAGCTTCCAATGTATCCATTGTTTTGACCTAAACTGCATGACTGGAAAAACAAGACTCGGCGACCGCCGACATAGGAAGTTATTGGGCCACAGCTCTGTAAGGGTGATGGTGATAATATTTCGGTCTCTGATCTAACCTGACATGTAGCCAGGGAACACCGCCGCCTGCTGTGCTTAGCCATGTCGGCTTTTCCGAAAGGTTTTTTAGGACCTCACTCGCAACTAAACTCCATAAGGCTTGTTTTTGCTCCGACGGCGCGTGTCTTAGAAAAGAAGCGATATGGCCGTATATTTTAAGGTCCGTTTTCGGAGACGGTACAATCATGACAGCATCCCTTCCAAGACTCGGAAAGGCATTGACATGGCTATCATTGAAAAACGCTTCAAAGGCAGAACCATTTGTTAGCCGTGCGGCAAATGACGGCGCGTGAACAAGTACAAATTCAACATCCATTGAAAGATTATCTTGGGTAAGGGCCGGACATTCCCACCGAAAGGCATCGAAACCACTCGAGGCTAGCAAGTTGGAAAACCACAATTGGAAATCTGAATTCGCCCCAAGCAGTGAAAGAAAGTCACTACAATTAAGAGGCGCACCGGCTGAGTATAATTCATACCTGATGACATTGGCGCTAAGGACTATCTGCCAATGTTCCCATTCATCCATTCGCCACAGCCTCCCAAACCCTGACCGCCTGCACTGTCTCGCTCACATCATGCACGCGCAAAATATCCGCACCCGCCTGA
>CAZSKH010000394.1:0-1828 GCA_964607395.1 uncultured Algimonas sp. | reverse complement strand
GGCGTTCAAGTCTATCGCCATAATTCGCTGTCCGGAATTCCGGCCCCAAAAAGCGCCGCTCGTCTCAATTTAGAAGCCGAGCAGATTCGCGCGAAAACGGCCCGTCAGCAGATTGCCGCACAATCTCGCACCGCTGCCCGTAATGCTGATTTGCGCGAGCGCGAGTTGGCCATCCAAAGCTTTGAAGCCCGCAGCAATGCCGAAGCGCTTCGCCGCTCGCCTTTCGCCTTTTCCACGCCGCGCTACGGGGTTGGCTTTGGCACGAATTTTAATCGCGGCGGCGTCAGGACCCGTGGACATAATCGCAGACGCGGCCCGAAGAGCCGTTTCGCTTCAAATTATTAGCCACGCCTAACCTCAACAGATGGGGCAATTCGGGTCCCGGGCGAGGCCAATGGTCCGGCCCTCGCTCCGCAGCGCATCGAACACATAGAGCCGCCCATCCAGCGGCTTGCCTGCGCCAGTGATGAGCTTGATGGCTTCCATGGCCATCATCGACCCGCCCATACCTGCCATCGCGCCTAAGACGCCGTGGGTTGCGCAGCTCTCTTCATCGGCGGGGGCGTGAGGCACGAAACAGCGATAGCAGGGCGAGCCCTTGGCCGCGTTGAACACGCCGAGCTGTAAATCAAACCGCCCGAGCGCCCCCGATACCAAAGGAATTTTCAGCGCATAGGACGCGGTATTAATCGCAAAGCGGGCTTTGAAACTATCTGTGCCGTCTAAAATGATGTCATGACCGCGCAGTAGGGCGACCGCATTTTCATCCGTGAGACGTATATTTTGCCGGGTCACGCGGCAATCCGGATTTAAATCCTCCAGCGTGTCGCCCATGATCTGGGCTTTGCCCATGCCAATATCGGTATGAATAAATTGTACTTGGCGCTGGAGGTTGGATGCTTCCACAACATCATCATCAATGAGGGTCACGCGCCCGACGCCCGCCGCCGCGAGATATAGTCCGGCCGGGCCGCCCAATCCGCCCGCGCCAACAATGGCCACATTGGCCGCCAGCAGCGCATTTTGTCCCGCCCCGCCCACTTCACGAAGAGTCAGGTGGCGCGCATAGCGAGAAATTTGGGACGAGGAGAGAGCCATAATCGGTCTATATCACGGGTGCCATTTCGCGGCACCCTCCTAATTAACGAGCGGGGTATTTAATGATCTGGGCGAAACGCGCGCGCATTGCGATGAAGAGCGCCAGAAATCCCGGAATGATAACCGCCGCTATATCTACCGCCCAAATATGATCAAAGGGAAATCCGCGATGGACCCAAATCACGCAGTGATAGATCCCATGTAAAAACGGCCAAGCTGCGCCGCAGATCAAGGCCACGCGGTTGCGCCGCAAAGCTCCCCATAACATCGCGCCGCCGCTGACGAGAAAGGTTAGTCCGACATCCCGAATGAAGTGCATATTAAACGGACCCATCAATTCCAGACCCGGCGTCAGGCGATAAAATGTTTCCGGCATCAGTAAGATATAGACTCCCGTTAACAGGAAATAGACCGAGAGAAGGATTGCAAACATTCGCATGACTAACCTTAGTGGAGAATTCCGCTGTAGGGAAACGCATCAATTCCTAAATTCGGTTTTGTCGGGCAGAGGCACGTTGGGTTTTTTGCCATCGGTGAGGGGTGCTGTGTTGAGGTGCGTGCGGGTCATGGCTTGGCTTTCTGATTTCAAAAAAGTTGAGTTTGTTTTTGGTGTCATCCCGCACCAGCCTGAAAGGCTTGTGCGGGATGACCATTTAGTGAACCGAGCAGCCCAACAGGTTCCGCCGCCAAATCTAGCGCGGGCTATGCGTTTGACGCCCGGTTAAAGCGG
>CAZSKH010000393.1:0-1829 GCA_964607395.1 uncultured Algimonas sp. | reverse complement strand
CCTTTTCGCAACTCTGGATGGACATTCATGGCTTATCCGCGGTCCATGTCAATGGCCCGGGCGCTAGCTTTCGGTCAGATGCTCTGCCAATCGTTCCGCTAATGCCATGATTGTTACCGTCGGGTTTGCCCAACCGCCCGTAGGAAAAACGCTGCTGCTGGCGATATAAAGGTTCGGGCTAGCGTGGCGCCGACCGTTTTTATCTACGACGCCTGTCTTGGGAGAGGCGCTCATACGGGTTCCGCCCATATGGTGATAGCCGCCTATCGCATGTGAGGAAATTAGGGGGTCGATTTTCCAATTTTGCGCCGCGCCATAGAGCCAGTTCGCGGGGCGGACTTTGCCCCATCCGAGACGCTGATATTCCGCATCCAATGTTTCCATCAACACGCGAATGCTGCGTTTATCGATTGCCGAGAATTGCCAGTCCAAATCGATGCGTCTCTGGCCGAGTGCATCGACCTCGGCCGAGAGGGTGAGGCGGCTGTTGGGGTTGGGAGCTTGTTCCGCGCGGATAACCGCATAGAGGCCGAATTTTTCTGGGGCTTTATTTATCTTGCGCACGGAGGGGCCGGGCTCTGTCCATTCACGGAATTTGACGCCCACGCCCTTGAGGCCCCTATAGGTTGTCCGCCAAAGTTTCGTGCTGGGGAGATCGTGTTTCAGCTTGTCTTTCATCGCGCGCAACCCGTCCATCTCTTGCCCTTCATGGCGGCGGGGGGCAAAGCTGAGCGAGCTGTTGAGGATACGCTGCTCCCGTTGCAACGCATCTGCCGGGCGCAGGAATCCGGCATAGCGGCGACCCTTTATCCGCACGGCGCGGGGCACGGCGAGCAATGAGCGTGCAAGGTCATCCGCGATAATCTGCCCGCCGCGTGCATGGGGGTGCTCCATGAAAAACCGCCCAAGCTGACCCTGCTCATTCCCAAGGCCGTTCGGGCGATTGGGCACGCCGCCCATCAGCAAGCGAACCGTCTCAATTGCGCCCGCCGCAATCACGAATGTCTTCGCGGTGATGTGCGCGGATCTGCTGTTTAAGCTCTTCGCGGTGACGGACCGGATAGCGCCGGACTCATCAGCGTCGAGCTCTGTGACTGTCGCATTCAGCAAGGTCCGCACGCTCTCGGAGGCTGTGTTATCTGTGTTCGTGAAGCGCTCGCCATTCTCGTCAAAGGACCAAAACCCTGGGTCCAATTTCGCTGGGTCAAAGGGAGGTTTACTCGCCTTTGTTTGGGTCCAGAGGTCGCTATATTGTTCGCGTTTCAACCCAAGCGTTTTATAGGCTTTGTCATAATACGGGTCGAGATCGGCTTTGGTGATCGGCCAGCCGCTATGGGGGATGTAATCGCGCCGCTCGAAATCAATCGCGTCCAGTTCTGCGCAGCGCCCGCCCCAAATCGCTGCCGTCCCGCCGTAGAGCCGCAGGCGCGTTGTTTCGAGATCATAATAGGTCTCGCCAATATTGCGGCCTTGCGCGAGGGTTTGGGTTTGCGCGTCGAAATCCAACCCGCCGCTCTCCGTCAATATGACATCGATATTGGCTTTGGCCAGCCGCGCGGCCACGGCTTGCCCCGCAACGCCTGCACCGATGATGCAGATTTGCGTGGTGAGCTCCGTTTTATCCGGGAGATTTGCAAGGTTTAAGATCACTGGCGATGGAGCTCTTGGGGGTTTTGAGAAATGTACGCGTCGAGGGACAAGCCCTTAAACCTCTCGAAACCGAGTTTTCAATTTACGAAACCACACGAAATCGTGTCGGGCGCAGTCTTTAATTTTGGGGTTCGCTTATGTCCCGAGGCACCATTTCACCACAGCCTTTTGGGCATGTA
>CAZSKH010000392.1:0-1849 GCA_964607395.1 uncultured Algimonas sp. | reverse complement strand
TTCGAGCGTTTTGCTGACACGGATCTGAGTCTCATCCAATCTACTTTAGGCAATCTCAGCTTTGATATTGCGAAGCCCGACTTGGATTTGGAAACCGCTCTATCAGACCCATCGGCGCGCGCGACGGCGCGCTTATTTGTCTTGGGGCAAGGCGGCAATGCCGTAGCTTTAGATGCATTCCTAACCCGCGCCATTCGCGCAGGAGTGAATGAAGACGCCGCGCTCGTGAAACTCTCTCCTGTTATTCAGGGGCTACCCGCTGCTGCACGCGTAAACTCTAATCTTCTGCGTTACACTCGCGCGGCGCTGATAGGCCGCGACATTGCCGGTCTGCAACAGCTTTATGCCGCGCTGCCCGAAGGCGAAATGCAGGCTCGGCTGGCGCTGATCACCGATGCCCTGGGCGGCGGCTTTAACGGCCAGAACATGGGCCGTGATATTGAAGGCCGCTTGGCTGCCCCGCTCATGCGGCCTCAAGCCGTCATAGACGCGCAAATTGCGCTGGCCTTGGGCGCGACCCTCTCCGATACTGCGGCAACAGTTTTATCCGGTGCGGTCTTACCCGCGCTCACGCTCCCGCAGAACCAACTGCTTTTGTTGGATGCTGCGGTGCGGGATAGTTCACAGGCGGAAGTCAGTCTGCTGGCCGCGACCTTGCTCGCGCGGCCCGGATTAAATGTGACGGATAAAGCGCGGCTGATCTCCGCCCTCACCCAAGCTGGGCTTCCTCAATTTGCAGGAAAAATCGCGGCTGAAGTTTATTTTGACGGATTAAAAGCGGCGCTGTGAAGACGCCCCCTGTTAATTCCGGACGCCATATAGACGCCTTTCTTGAGATGATGGCAGCAGAACGCGGCGCATCTGAAAATACGCTGTCCGCTTATGGCCGGGATTTGGAAGGCTGGGAGGCGGCGTTATCTAAAACCAAATCCAGCCTATTGACCTGCGGAACGGGCGCATTGGAAGCCGTTTTGTCGCGATGGGCGGGCAATGGCCTCGCACCGTCGACAGCAGCGCGTAAACTCTCAGCTCTCAAACAATTTTGCCTTTTCCTCCAGATGGACGGCCTGCGCAAAGATAATCCGGCGCATAGCTTACGCGGGCCGAAACAAGGGCGCGGCCTTCCCAAAGTCTTGTCTCATGATGATATTGACGCGCTGTTTGCGGTGGTTGAAGCGGACACATCCGTGAAAGGCATACGTCTACGCACACAACTCGAAATCCTATATGCAGGCGGTTTGCGCGTCACGGAATTGGTCTCATTAAAGTTCAACACCGCCGCGCGGGTCATCCATGCGGACGCCACGCCCTGCCTGACCATTCGCGGCAAAGGCGACCGCGAACGCTTGGTGCCGCTAACGGGGGCGGCTGTTAGGGCGATTGGCGATTGGGTCGCTGTCCGGGACAAAACCTTGCCCAAAAACGCCGCCGCAAAAGACCGCGCAGATAGCTTTTTGTTTCCGAGTTCTGGCAAATTAGGCCACATGACGCGGGAGCGCTTTGCGCAGCTTTTGAAACAACTCGCGCGGGATGCGGGGCTCGATGCCGCACGTATCTCGCCGCATACATTGCGGCACGCTTTTGCGACCCATCTGCTTGAACGAGGCGCGGATTTACGGGCCGTGCAGACTTTGTTAGGCCATGCCGATATTGCAACGACGCAGATTTATACCCATGTGCTGGATGCGCAAATGCAGCAGCTTGTCGAGGACCACCATCCCCTCTCGAGCCTGACAAAGAAAACCGCATAGGATAGTTAGATGGGTTTTGAGAGACGGATGCACCCGGTGCTGGCCGAAGATTTAAACATCTTGCTGAGCGATTTATGCAGTGAGTGGGATTTCTGCGC
>CAZSKH010000391.1:0-1851 GCA_964607395.1 uncultured Algimonas sp. | reverse complement strand
CCCCTTCACTAAATTGGAGTTACAAATCGTCTTTTCCCAAGGCGAGACCCGGATACCCATCCGAGGATATTTTGCGGCTGACGGCAATGCAGCGCAAACAAGCGCAGTCTCCGGCAATGTCTGGCGGGCACATTTCTCCGCCCCCACAGCAGGGGAGTGGAATTGGACCGCCAGCTTGACCGGCCCTGACGGCGTTATGGCGTTGGACAAAACCTCCGGCTCGATTTCAATTTCAAACGCTGTGCCCATGCTGCGAACGGAGGGTCGATATCACCGTTTATCGACCGGTGAGTATTGGCTGAAGGGCGGCGCAAATTCGCCAGAGAATTTATTGGGCTATGCAGATTTCGACGGCACATATCGCACCGATACGCAAATGCGCAGCGGCGAGAGTAATGCCGCGGATACGGCGCTGCACACCTATATGCCGCATCTCTCGGATTGGCGCGGAGGCGATCCGACCTGGCAAGACGGGAAGGGTAAAGGCCTCATCGGGGCCATTAATTACCTCTCCGATCAAGGCATGAATGCCGCTTATTTCCTGACCTTTAATATTGGCGGCGACGGCAAAGATGTCTGGCCTTTTGTGGACGCAGAAGATTTCAACCGTTTTGATATCTCAAAGCTCGATCAATGGAATATCATCTTTGACCATATGATGGCGCGCGGCGTGATGATGCATGTCGTACTGCAAGAAACGGAAAATGAGCTGACGATGGATGGCGGGGATATGGGCGCCCAGCGAGAGCTATACTTCAAAGAACTCATCAGCCGCTTCGCGCACCACCCCGCCCTCATATGGAATTTGGGCGAGGAAAACGGGCCGATGTTCTGGCGACCAGAGGGACAATCAGATCAGCAAAGGCGCGATATGATTGCGGCGCTGACGCGGCTTGATCCTTATAATCATCCCATCGTGTTACATACCCACTCGGAACCTGCGGATAAGGACCATATCTTGGAACCTCTCTTGGGATTTGAAGGTCTGGACGGATTGAGTTTTCAGGTCAGTGACCGGCGCAAGGTCAATGCGGAAACGCGGAAATGGCTGACTCAATCAAAAGACTCCGGGCAGGCTTGGCTCATTGCCATGGATGAAATTGGATCGTGGCATACGGGCGCGCGGCCTGATTCAGTTGATCCCGCTCATGATAGTCTTCGGCGTCATGCCATGTGGGGGCATCTCTTCGCGGGCGGGGCAGGTGTGGAATGGTATTTTGGCGGGCTGCATGAGGCGAATGATCTGAAATCCGAGGATTGGCGAAAGCGTCAAAATCTTTGGTCGCAAACGCGGGCCGCGTTAGATTTCTTTAATTCGTATTTACCTTATTGGGACATGACACCCTGTGGTGGGATTATTGACCGGGCCGATAGCTATTGCTTCGGCAAAGACGGATTATATGCAATTTATTTAATTGAAGGCGGAACGGGCATTTTATCTCTCCCCGAGGGCAGCGGCACATGGGATGTCCACTGGTATGACCCGATGGCGGGCGGGCCGCTTCAGCGCGGAACCCGCGAAACCGTTGAGGCGGGCTCTTGGACCGAACTCGGATTTCCTGCGCCAAATGATGGGCGGGACCGCGTGGTTCTGCTACGTCGTCAAGGATGACAGAAGGCACGATCAGGCTTAGTATCTTTCTCGGCGTTCTCATTTTAATGGGGGCGCTCGAAGCCCTGTTCCCTGCGCGAGACCGCGTTCAAAAACGCACGTCCCGGTGGACGACAAACCTTGGCCTTGTGATTATTGATACGCTGGCGATACGGCTACTTTTTCCGATCATTGCCGTTGGCGCGGCGCTCTGGGCGGAAACGCAAGGCTGGGGCCTTTTGAACGTCACGGCTCTGCCG
>CAZSKH010000390.1:0-1870 GCA_964607395.1 uncultured Algimonas sp. | reverse complement strand
GGGATGTCATCGTCTTCCGTCCCGAAGGTGACAATAAGAACTTTATCAAGCGCGTTATCGGACTGCCTGGCGACCAGGTTCAAATGAAGCAAGGGCTCCTCTATCTGAATGGTGAGCGCGTTCCCGTCGCGAAAACAGGCCAATATGATTACACGAATAATTTTGGGAATGTCGAGAATGCGGATCTGCTGATTGAAACCCTCCCGAGCGGACGTCAGCACGCTGTGTTGGACGCACAGAAAAATAGTCCAATTTTAGACCGCACGGAAATCCGCACGGTTCCCGCCGGATACTATTTTATGATGGGGGATAATCGGGATCATTCCTATGATAGCCGCGTGTCTGTTGCCAAAGGCGGAGCTGGGATTGTTCCGAAGGAAAATATCATTGGCCGCGCCGAAATCGTCTTGCTGTCCGTCAATGAAGATTTCGTCCTTTTCAAACCGTGGACATGGCTAAACCTACGCAAGGACCGTTGGTTCAAGGATATCAAATGAGCGATCTCGGCAGTGAACGCTATCCTAGGCTGACGGCGTTGGAAGAGCGGATTGATTATATATTTAAAGACCCGTCTCTCCTCATTCGCGCGATGACGCATAGCTCTTACGGCGATGGTCAACGCCAATCCCCTGATAATGAACGTCTAGAGTTTTTGGGCGATAGGGTTTTAGGCCTGTTGACGGCAGAGGCGCTATTCCATTTTTCTACGGAAACGGAGGGGACTTTGGCCCGGCGTCTCAATGCTCTTGTCCGGAAAGAAACCTGCGCTCATGTCGCGCGAGAGATTAGTTTGGGCGAGGCGCTCCTAATATCCTCCGCCGAAGACCGCCAAGGCGGCCGGGAAAAGATGTCAATTTTGGGAGATGCCTGCGAGGCCCTGATCGGTGCGATATATATTGACGGCGGTTTTGGTGAGGCCAAGCGGTTTTATGATCGCTACTGGATTCCCCTGTTGGAGGAAGTCGTCAAGAAATCGGCGAAAGATCCAAAGACGCTTTTGCAGGAACGCGCCATGGCGGGACAGCATGGTCTACCTGAATATAATATTGTCGAACGCAGCGGTCCCGACCACCGTCCGCTTTTTGTTGTTGAAGTCAGCGTGGGTAGCGTTGGGACAGCCAGGGGTACAGGCAAATCCAAACGGGATGCTGAACGCTATGCTGCGACACATTTGTTAGAAAGTTGGCCGACATGAGCCGTGCCGGATTTGCTGCTATTGTCGGGGCCCCCAATGCGGGGAAATCGACCCTTACAAATGCACTTGTTGGCGAGAAGGTCTCGATTGTTACGCATAAGGTTCAGACGACGCGGTTCCAGATTCGCGCCATTGCCATGCTGGAAACGCCGGAGGGTCAACCCTCGCAAGTCGTGTTGGTCGATACGCCCGGTATTTTCTCTCCGAATGAGTCAGACCGCCTCGCGAAATCTATGGTCCATGCCGCTTGGACGGGCGTTGATGACAGCAATCTTATTGTCCATATTGTGGACGCCCCGGCATGGCTGCGTCAAGCCGCAGGTGAGGGCAGTTCGCAAGACAGGCTGTCCGTTGACGACACGAAAAGCGTGGCCAAGGGGCTGAAAAAACGCCGTGCAAAACCGCTGCTTGTTTTGAACAAGGTCGATGAAATCCCGCATGAAAAAGTATTGCCGCTCATCGCAGAATTTAATGAGATGGATATTTACGCTGAAATTTTCATGACCTCCGCCAAGAACGGCGAGGGCATCAAAGCGCTTTCTACGGCTTTGGCAGAAGCTATGCCGGAAGGCCCATTACTCTACCCAACCGACCAAGCCGCCGATATTCCGTCGCGCCTTATGGCGGCGGAAATCACGCGGGAGAAACTCTTCCTTCGCCTGCATGATGAGCTGC
>CAZSKH010000389.1:0-1878 GCA_964607395.1 uncultured Algimonas sp. | reverse complement strand
AGGCCGGGCACGGCGCGAGAAAAGCAAAGTCATATGTGTTGGTCGGCAGGCTCATCGAGATGAAACCCGCGATTTCTGGACGGCGCATCAAAAGCTGCATCCCAATCCAAGCGCCAAAGCTGTAGCCGGACACCCAGCTGAACGGCGCATTTTGGTTGAAGCTCTGCATGTAATCCAGGGCATAGGCCGCATCTTGCAATTCGCCTTGGCCATTATCGTAGACACCAACCGAGCGGCCGACGCCGCGGAAATTGAACCTCAGCACAGAGAATCCGCGGCGCTTATATTGCTCATACATCGCCACAGGGATGCGGTGATCCATATGTCCGCCAGCCTTAGGATGTGGCGGCAGAATGAGCGCGCAAGGCGCTTGCGGATCATCAGACGGGTGATAGCGGCCTTCGAGGCGACCTTCTGGACCGTTAAAAATGACTTCAGGCATAGGTTTACCTCTAAATTTCGAGTCCAGAATGCCGCAAAAATTATACGCGATCTAATCTTGACTAAATCAGTCGGAATACTTACGTCCCGCCCGATAATTTGATTTCGAGCGCGCCTCTATCAAGGGTGCAAACATAATGCCAATAAAAACATGAGCTTTGGAGCGATTTGAAACCGTGAAACTGACCGCGAAAGGACGATACGCTGTTATGGCCGTGGCTGATTTAGCCGCGCAAGGCCAAAGAAACGGCGAGGGTGCGTGTGAGTCGCTCTCGGCTATCGGCGCGCGGCAGGGCATTTCGGTGACGTTTTTAGAGCAGCTTTTCGGGAAATTACGCCGGGCGGGGTTGGTAGACTCAGTTCGCGGCGCGCAGGGCGGGTATTCTCTGTCGCGGCCAGCGAGCGCGATTTCGCTAGATGCGATTATCCACGCCGTCGACGCCTCACCAAAAGCTCATGGATGTACGCCTGATGCTAAACTGGCTTGCACAGGCCGCACGGACAGGTGTTTGACGCATGACCTTTGGGGGGCGCTGGAAGATCACATAGAAGGTTTCCTCGCTAGCATTACGGTTCAAGACGTTGTCGATGGGCGCTTGCCTGTCGCGTCTCTGGAGGCTGCGGAATGACACGCGTCTATCTCGATCACAATGCCACAACCATCACTTGGCCAAATGTCATTGACGCGATGACGGCGGCTTTGGCGATTACAGGCAATCCGACGACGCAACATGGCGATGGCCGTGCGGCGAATGCGATTGTGTCCAAAGCCCGCGAGCATGTCGGGATGGCCATGGGCGTTTGTGCGCAGGATATCGTCTTCACGAGCGGCGGGACAGAGAGCTGTAACACGGCCATTTGGTCTGCTGTAAAAGCGGGCTGCAAGCGCTTGCTAATCTCCTCAATGGATCATCCCGCCACGATTAATGCCGCAGAAAATTTCGGCGCGAGCTATGAGCTTATCCCAGCCGACAGTGAAGGCCGCACGGATATGGCGTGGTTGAAAACTCGCTTGGCCGAGTGGGACGCAGCTGACGGACGGCCATTCGTGTCGTTAGTCGCAGCGAATAGCGAGACGGGCGTCATTCAAGACGTAGACACCGCCGTAGACCTCGTCGCGGAGGCAGGTGGTCTTATCCTTGTCGACGCGACCCAAGCGCTCGGGAAAATTACCATGCCGTCCACCCCGGATTATCTGGCCGTGTCCGCGCATAAGATTGGCGGACCAAAAGGCATTGGTGCGCTCTATGTAGAACCGTCCGCGCCCTTCACACCGTTGCTCGCGGGCGGGGGGCAAGAACGCCGCCGCCGCTCCGGCACGCATAATGTGTCAGGTATCGCGGGCTTTGGCGCGGCTTGCGAAACGCTTATCAATCTCGAACATACACGAGAGCTACGCGATATGCTGGAAAAAGAGCTGAAAGCGTTAGAGCCCAA
>CAZSKH010000388.1:1252-1890 GCA_964607395.1 uncultured Algimonas sp. | reverse complement strand
GCCACATTATGTCTGAAACCAAAGCAATCAAGTCCGTTTTAAAGCCGCGCGCAAAAGACATTGGCGAGTTCGAAGTGCGCCGTGCATTGCCCTTTATTCAGCAGCGCTCTATCGGGCCGTGGATATTTTTCGATCATTTCGGCCCTGTGGACTTTGCGCCGGGTGAGGGCATGAATGTTCGTCCGCATCCCCACATCAATCTGGCGACAGTGACCTATTTATTCGAAGGCGAGATTTTCCATCGCGACAGTCTCGGCAATGCGATGGCGATTGAACCGGGCGGGATAAATCTGATGGTGGCGGGGAAGGGCATCACACATTCGGAACGCACACGGGATGAATTGCGGGCGAGCGGGTATCGTATGCACGGCCTACAGCTCTGGCACGCTTTGCCGGAAGCAGATGAAGAAACTGAACCGGCCTTTTACCACCATCCTGCGTCAGACATCCCACAAGTTGACGTAAACGGCGTGACGGTCCGCATCATGATGGGGTCAGCTTACGGCGTGACCTCGCCCGTCAAAACCTTCTCAGAGAATATCTATATCGAAGCGGACCTCAAAGCCGGGGAAAGGCTTGAGCTTCCGACAGCCGAGGAGCGGGGAATTTATGTCGTAAAGGGAGAGTTGGATGTACAC
>CAZSKH010000388.1:0-1242 GCA_964607395.1 uncultured Algimonas sp. | reverse complement strand
CGGCGAAACCGCGCCGATCTTCTCTATGGCCGTTTTGAATAATACGGCGACGACGGTCACAGCAAAAACTGAAACACGCTTTGCCCTCATTGGCGGCGCGCATTTAGGACCGCGACATCTGGATTGGAATTTCGCCTCCAGCCGCAAAGACCGGGTGCAGCAAGCCAAGGACGATTGGCGCGCAGGCAAGTTTCCCAAAGTTGTGGGCGATGAAGATGAATTTATCCCTCTGCCCTGAGGCTAATCAGGGGAGACTACTCATGTCTAAACTTACATTCTATCCTATGACGCAAACGAAACAGGCTTTATGCCGTTCACAAATTCATGGAGTTCCACAATGACGAATACGCACCGGGTCACGTTCACAATTTTAGCGGCGGTGGGTTTGACCTTCGCCGCCTGTTCGCCCGAGACCTCCACGACAGCGCCGTCTAGCCCGTCGTCACCTGCGGCGGCTGCGCCCGAGGTCATTATCCCGGCCGAGCGCTTCTTTACCGCCGACCAATTTACTTACGCCAATTATCAAGAGGTCGTCGTTAAACATGCCGCGCTGGATTTGGATGTGAACTTTTACCGCAAGGTCTTGGACGGCGCGGTAACATTACGTTTTGAGCGGATTAAACCCGACGCCCAGACGCTGACGCTCGATACGAAAGACCTTTTGATTAAAGCCGTGGCGATCGAAACGGATAACGGGTGGATGCCCGCGAAATATACATTGGCGGATGCCGATCCTGTCCTTGGGTCTGCCATGAATATTGATATTGGCACTGACGCGACGCAGCTGCGGATAATTTATGAAACCAGCCCCAAAGCGGAAGGCCTGCAATGGCTCACCCCGGCGCAGACGGCGGGTAAGGAAAAACCTTACCTCTTCTCCCAAGCCCAAGCGCTCTACGCCCGCACCATGTTGCCCGTGCAGGATACGCCCGCCGTGCGCCTGACATATGAAGCCTCTCTGCGCGTGCCGGACGGTCTTCTGCCGCTGATGAGCGCGTCGCAAGACGGACAGGACGCGGACGGCAATTGGAATTTCTCTATGCCGCAGCCCATCCCGAGCTATCTCATCGCGATTGCGGTTGGCGATATTAAATTCAAAGCGATCAATGACACCATTGGGGTCTATGCCGAGCAGTATATTTTGAATGCCTCTGCCGAAGAATTTGCCGAAACACCGCAAATGGAAATCGCCAATACAGAGCTTTACGGGCCCTATCTTTGGGGGCGTTATGACCTCATCGT
>CAZSKH010000387.1:0-1919 GCA_964607395.1 uncultured Algimonas sp. | reverse complement strand
GATACGGCAGAGCGTCTGGCGGATCTGGCGCAAGAAACGCAGTCTGATTTTTCTTCCGTGCATATTGATGTCGCGACCCGACTCGAAGCTTTGGAAATGCTCGCCGAATCTTGGTCGCCGCCCGCCCCCGCCGCGAACCCTTACCTACCCGCCAATGCTGATGATCCGCGCATTGATCAAATGGGCGAGAAGATAGATGAGCTTCAGGATGAACTGAGCCGCATGCATGCACGTGTCGTTAGTGTTCAAAATGCGTCCCAACAAAATACGCCCCAAATGAGCGCGCCCGATAATGTCGTGCCCATCTTGGCAGAGACAAACTTTGCGCAAGATAACCCCTATGCGGTGGCCGCGCGCGCGCTGGAAATTTCTGTGTCAGAGCCGTCAGAGCCGCAGACAATGGTCGAGACACCGCGCCCAACACCTGCGGCCCCGACCCGAGAGTCTCATGTTCCACTCGAATTCGATCCGAGTGCCTTCACCGCGCAACGCGTGGACGCGCCGCATCTCGCTCCGCCCGCGCCAATGCCGGCCCCCGCCGCGCCCGTTCAAGCTGGACTGCCGCCATTACCCCTTCCGCCCGTTCCGCCGCCCATGGCGAGTGCCGGCGCCTATTCACCGCCCCAATCCGAGACGCTCAACCCCGCAGTTGACAGGGTCCAGAATGAGCCGATCATGCCAGCTCCGCTGCCTGTCGCGACATATGATGACCCTGCCTATGCCGAAGGGCCTGCTTATGCCGAAGGCAGCGACATGCGCGCCGAACGTATCGGCGGCGTGACGCCGAAAAAGCCAAGCCTGCCAAAGCTCCCGATTTCTGGTCGCAATCTGCGAGTGGCCGGCCTTGCCGTTGGTGTTGCGGTTGTCGGCCTCTTTGCGGCTAAAACAGTTTTGGGCGGGTCTGAATCCGGCCCGGTAGAAGCCAGAAATGAAATTCCTGCCATCGCCCCGAATTCAAGCGTCGTTCAAACCGCAGAGTTGACAGATCCGAATGGGTTTGGGGACCAGCCGGTCGCCGCTGCCTCCCGGGATGAATATGAGGAAACGAAACTCCCGACGCTCGTCGCGGGGGCGCAAGATACGCTCGACGCGGCAGTCACCGCCGGAAATCCGATTGCCCAATTCCAGAAAGGCCTTGTCCAGCTCCAAGCCGGACAAATGGAGGAGGGCGCTCGCTTGATCCGTTTGGCGGCCAATCGTAATCAACCTGCCGCGCAATATCGCCTCGCGAAATTATACGAATCCGGGACCGGCATTGCGAAAGACCCGATCACGGCGCGCGAATTAATTGAACGCGCGGCACGCGGCGGTAACAGGATCGCCATGCATGATCTCGGGAATTATCACGCATATGGCCAAGGCGGCCTGACCCGCGATATGGGTGAAGCGCTGGAGTGGTTCACGAAAGCCGCAGAGCGCGGCGTTGTCGATAGTCAATTTAATGTCGCCTTTTTACGCGAAGGGAATGAAGGTGTTCCTGCCGATGCGGAGACAGCTCTGTTCTGGTATTTCATCGCCGCGCGCCAAGGTGACCAAGGTGCGCCGGAACGCATTGCGCTGTTGAGTGAACAGTTTGATGCGGCGGCGATTGCCAGTATTAAATCTCGCGCAGACCGATTTAATCCGAAACCCGTTGACGAAGCGGCCAACGGCATTTTCCGTAATGTGCCTTGGGCGCAAACGCCAGTGAAGTCGGCAGCCGTTCGGGACGGCGCGGCGCAATCGGCGCAGATCCTGAAAATTCGCGAAGCCCAAACCTTGCTGAGCGCTTTGGGATATGAAGTAGGAGAGCCTGATGGTATTTCGGGGTCGAAAACCCGCGACGCTGTGAAATCTTTTGAGGCCGTGAACGGCATGGATGAAACCGGACAGATTACGGATGAGCTCTTGCAGAAATTAGAGATTGCAACTGGCGCTTA
>CAZSKH010000386.1:0-1928 GCA_964607395.1 uncultured Algimonas sp. | reverse complement strand
CCCGCGACGAGGCTTGTCACACTGAGAGATGAGATAAAATCGACCGCCCGCCGGATGAGGCTGCGTTGCGAATATGCGGGACGGATATTTTGCCACGTCTGATAAACAGCCACTAAAGCCGTGACCGCCGCGAATGACATCTGAAACCCGACGGAAATCAAACTCTCAGGATGTAAGGCTAGTGTAATCAGAGCCGCAACGGAGACTGAGCGCATGGAAACGGCGCGGCGATCCAAGATAATCGCCAGAAAAAAGATTGTCGACATCACCCAAGCGCGTTGGGTGGCCACCGATGCCCCCGATAAAATGAGATAGAATGTCGCCGCGCAAATGGCCGCAGCCGCAGCGAATTTCCGCACATCATATCGGCGGGACAGCGGCAGGATACAGGCGAATATAAAGGCCGCACCGGAATAAGTCCCGCCCGCCAGAAGCGCCATGTGCAAACCGGAAATCGCGAGGATATGCGCCAATCCGGCGATGCGTAGATTGTCGGTTTGCTCTGCGGGGATGAAGCGCCTGACCCCCGTCATGAGCGCCGCTTGCAATCCCGATGTCGCGCTGGGCGCGGCGGCAACAACCCGGTCCGCCAATCCATATCGCCAGCGCACGACAGCGCGGCGCAAGGAGTCCCACGCGCCCAGCTCCGCATCATCCTGAGTTGCAGGCGCGCCATAGCCAAACCCAAAACCGCCGATCCCCTTAAAATACGCCGCCTGCCCCGGATCATATCCGCCTGGCACGACCGCGCCCGGCGGGGCTTTGGCCGCGACCAGCCAGTTGATGGTTTCGCCCGCCTTAATCGGTGGCTCAGGCTTTTTCGTAATCCGTATGCGCAACTTATCGGGCATTCGCTCTGCCGCTATGCCGCGCACCGTCAGGAGCTCAACCACGAAGCGCTCGCTATTTCCTGACTTCTCTATAGCGCTCACCCAGCCCTCAATACGGTAGGTGCGTTCTTGCTGCGGCAGGCGCGGCGTATCCGCAGCGGTTGTGTGCCAAACGGCGCGCCCCAAACCGAGGGCCAGTATAAACATCAACCAAACCACCCCCAAACTCGGCCAAATTTTACGCTGGAACACGAGCCAAGTCGCACCAACCCATCCGCATATCCCGATAGCAAACCCAACATCGGGCTCAGACGGCCAGGCGAAATACGTGGCAATCCCAATAGCAAACGCAATGACGGCTGTATTGAAACCCGGATAAAACGCCAATGCGCCGGCAGCCCGTTCCCGCCACATTTTTGCAGGTAAGGATTGCGCAAATCCATCCTGAAAATTGCTATAAACCTTGGTCATCACATGCCATAGAGCGCGCAAATCCAAGAATAATGCAAGCCCGAAAGGTTTTCTTTCATATGAACACACCCGTCGTTACGCGTTTCGCCCCATCCCCAACGGGATATTTGCACATTGGCGGCGCACGGACAGCTTTGTTCAACTGGTATTTTGCCAAAAAGATGGGCGGTCAATTCCGCCTTCGCATTGAAGACACGGACCGCGCTCGCAGCACGGATGACGCCACGGCGGCTATCTTGAAAGGCATGGATTGGCTCGGGATGAGCGCCGACGGCGAGATTATCTACCAAAGCCAGAACGCAGACGCTCATGTGGCAGCGGCCAATGCCATGCTGGAAAGCGGCGCGGCTTACCGCTGCTATGCGACAGCAGAAGAGGTCGACGCGCTCAAAACGGAAGCCCGAGAAAACAACCGCGCTTTCCGCAGCCCCTATCGCGACAGTTCAGAATCCAAAGACAGGCCATTTGCTGTCAGATTCCGCGTGCCGGACGGCGACACAAACATTCATGACCATGTCCAAGGCGACATCACGTGGCAAAATGAAAGCTTTGACGATCTCGTACTGCTGCGCGCCGATGGAACACCGACCTATATGCTCGCGGTTGTCGTTGATGACCATAATATGG
>CAZSKH010000385.1:0-1939 GCA_964607395.1 uncultured Algimonas sp. | reverse complement strand
GCAGCAAAACGAGAGACCGTAAACGGCGCTTCCGCTCTCTGATCCTCGGTCATATTGCAGGAGAGTTGATCCATATTTTGATATTGTTCGACATAACAATTCCCAATCAACATCCACGCTTTGCCGGTGTCATACCCGCGTTTAACCGCCGTTTCGAAAGCGGTTTCGGATTTTTTACACGCCCCAGCCTCAACCAGCGCCTCACCCAGTTCCGCCTGTAACTCGAGGCCATCAGATATTTCAGCCGCCTTTTTCAAATAAGGAAGCGAACGCTCCGGGGCGCGAGCTTGACGGAACAAAGCGGCGAGCCGTTTTAAATTATCCGATGTCTCGGACACCCGGCCGTCCCGTATCTCTTTTTCTAAAATCTCGGCCCCTTGGAACGGCATGTCGTAGAAATCATGATATTGAACAATGCGCAGAAGATCTTTTTCGGTATTGAGCAGCCCCGCCTGATACATCATTTTATGCACCTCAAAGGCCTCACTCTCTCGTCCGGAACTCGCGAGGATTGACGCCCAACTGTCCCAAAGATTTCTATCTTCTGGCCATTCGTCAATCATCTCTTTGACGACGCGAAGCTGCTCTTCCGGCGTCGCCAAATTATTATAGAGGAAATTCAGCAGATCATAATGTTTGCGTTGTTTCGGCGCGGCGAGGTCAAACCATTTTTTTGCCCAGGGCAACGCCCGCTCATAATCTTCGGCCTGAATCCACCCATTGACGAGAAGCTCCACATATTGCGCTTTCTCTTCGCCGCCATCCGCCAGATATGTTTCGAGGCGTTCGGCCCCTTCGCGATATTGCCCATTGCCAATCATCAGCTGCGCAATGACAAGATTAAGATTATCTATCTCACGCGGCAAAAGCCCATCGGGATGCTGGAGCGCATTTTCAAACGCACGTTGCGCCTCGCCTGCGCGGCCTAACTCATAGCTATATTGCCCGATCATCTGATGGATCGTCGCGCGCTCATATGCCGCAAGACCGCCTTTTTTGATGAGAGCGCGCAATTCTTTGAGAGCCGCCTCATATTCTTCCTCATCTGCGAAGTGCATCGTCCGACTGATGATGACATCCCCAGAGGCTTTGGAGAATTGGCGCGTGTCCTCTTGGGCAAAAGCGGGGGTGTAGGCCGCGCCAGCCATAAGGACTGCGCATAAAACAGACGCGGCCCCGGCCCGAAAAAACACCGCCACCTTCCTAAAACCCACTCGGTAAGGGTAACACATTCCCTCGTTCATCTTTTAAGTCGAAGCGGATGACGGTCTCCATACCGGACCGTGAAACAGGCAGCCCGTCCCGTATTTCCGGTGCGTATTTCCATTTCTGCACAGATTTGACTGTGGGCGATGACAGCTGACTATTGGTACAGGTCGTTGTTGCGACATTCATCGGCAGGCCATCGGCGCTGATGTCAAATGTCACACGGCAATATCCTGACACGTCGCCTTGTAAAAACCGCGTGGGGAAAATGGGCGGAATACGGACGTGCGGCGTAGGCGGGGTATCAACCCGAATTTTGACGTCGGTATTAATATCGATTTTTTTCATTCGGAATTCAGTCTTTCTCCCGACCATCTCAATGATTGGAGAGTCAACGGCTGCTGTTTTCACCACCTCTATCCTTGGCGGCGGCGGCGGGGTTTCGATCTCTTTTAAGGGGTCAGGTTGGTCCGGACGCAAAGGCTCCACGATCTCAATGACTTGCGGATTGATCTCGAAACTCGCGGTCTTTGCTTTGTCTTGCGGCGTGAATTCCGTCGCGATCAACGCCGCCATCGAAATGGTCAAAGCCACCGTCACTGTTGCGGCGAATGGCAGGGCAATCCCGTAGCGCAAGGCATTCCCGCTCGCGGATTTAACTGCGGCGCTGCCTCCTGAATTTTCGAAATTTTGATCACTCTGCATCATGCTGTCCTCCTTGGTTATATTATAA
>CAZSKH010000384.1:0-1942 GCA_964607395.1 uncultured Algimonas sp. | reverse complement strand
AACAAGTCCGGTAATGACGGGGTAGGAGGGTAACCGAGTGCCTTTACATTGCTAGGCTCCAAGAATGCCATCCACACTAGACATCCATCCCCATTCCGCTAAGGGGCGCGCGAACCTTTAAAACTCGCGAAAATACCATCATGTCTAACTCTGTCGAATTCCTGCGCAATGTCGCTATCGTGGCCCATGTTGACCACGGAAAGACCACGCTCGTTGATAAACTCTTGCGCCAATCCGGTACGCTGGATGAACGCGGGGACCGCGAAGAGCGGGTCATGGATAGCGGCGATATTGAAAAAGAGCGCGGCATTACCATTCTCGCGAAGAACACAGCTATTGGCTGGAAAGCCCCAGACGGGCAGGATTGGCGCATTAACATCGTCGATACACCGGGCCATGCGGACTTTGGCGGCGAGGTTGAGCGCGTGCTCTCCATGGTCGATTCTGTTGTGTTGCTTGTCGACGCTGTAGAAGGCCCCATGCCGCAAACGAGTTTTGTGACAAAGAAAGCGCTGGCCCAAGGCCTGCGCCCGATTGTTGTTGTCAATAAAATTGACCGCGTTGGCGCGCGCCCGGATTGGGTTGTTGACCAAACCTTTGATCTGTTTGATCGCCTCGGCGCGACGGATGAGCAGCTAGACTTCCCCGTTGTCTTTGCCTCTGCTTTGAACGGTTGGGCGTCTGATGAAGCGGACCAAGAAGGCACGGATATGACGCCGCTGTTTTCCAGCATCGTGAAAAACGCACCTGTCCCGAATGTGGACCCGGATGCGCCCTTGCAACTCCAAGTCTCCGCGCTGGATTACAGTAGCTATACTGGCGTCATTGGGATTGGCCGCGTTGTGCGCGGTGTGTTGACTGCCAAGACACCTGTCATCATCGCATCGCCTGACGGGACAGAACGCAAAGGCCGTATCGTGGACCTTTATGGCTTCATGGGTCTTGACCGCGTGAAGATGGAAAGTGTTTCGGCTGGTGATATTTGCTGTTTCACGGGTATCGACAAGCTTGGTATTTCGGACATGATTTGCGATCCAGAACATGTCGAGCTTCTGCCTGCGCTCTCAGTGGATGAGCCGACAATCTCCATGACATTCCAAGTCAACGACTCGCCTTTCGCGGGCCGTGAAGGTAAATTCGTGACCTCGCGGAACCTGAAAGACCGCCTCGATAAAGAACTTATTTCCAATGTCGCCCTGCGCGTTGAGCAGTTGGAAGACGCGGATAAATTCCGCGTCTCAGGCCGTGGCGAATTGCATCTCTCTATCCTCATCGAGAATATGCGCCGCGAAGGGTTTGAGCTCGCAATTTCCCGCCCGCAAGTCGTGAATAAGGAAATCGACGGCGTTTTGTGCGAACCTTATGAGAAATTGACCGTCGATGTCGAAGCTGACCACCAAGGCTCCATCATGGAGAAGCTCGGTGAGCGTAAGGGTAATTTGCAGGACATGGTGCCTGACGGAAATGGCCGCGTGCGGATGGATTATGAAATCCCAACGCGGGGCCTGATTGGTTTCCGGTCCGAGTTTATGACCCTGACATCGGGTTCAGGCCTGCTTTATCATAACTTCGACGTTTATAAGCCGCGCACGAAAGCTGGCATTGGCCGCCGCCAAAAAGGTGTGTTGATTTCTAACTCAACAGGTAAGGCTTTGGCCTTTGCTCTTTGGAACCTTCAAGCGCGCGGCGAGATGTTCATTGGCCACGCCACCGAAGTCTATGAGGGCATGATTATCGGGCAAAATTCCCGTAATAATGATCTGACGGTCAACCCGCTCAAAGGCAAACAGCTTACGAACGTTCGGGCGTCTGGCACAGATGAAGCCGTGACTTTGGTGACGCCGATTACAATGACTTTGGAATTAGCGCTGGAATATATCAATGATGATGAGCTGGTCGAGGTAACGCCTGAGAGCATCCGTATTCGCAAGCGTTACTTACT
>CAZSKH010000383.1:0-1949 GCA_964607395.1 uncultured Algimonas sp. | reverse complement strand
AGATGTGGTCCGCAAGGGACGCGTTGCCTCCATCGATAGCGACAACATTACCTTTGTCAGTGGACGGACGGAAGCGACGCTTGGTCATGTTGTCGTCGATTGTTCTGCCAGCGCGATCAAAGAAAATATTATCAAACCTGTCTTCCAAGGCGACAGAATTACACCGCAAACAGTACGATCCTATCAGCCTGTTTTCTCGGCCTCCGTCATCGCTTGGATTGAAGCGCATATTGAAGGCGAAGCTGCCAAAAACGGGCTGAGTGGCGTTGTGCCGCTTCCTGACGATTTGGATGCTTTCGTTCGTATGACGGCGGCCAATATGATGAACCAAGCGCTGTGGGGACAAAATAAAGCCCTTCGAAGTTGGATGCGAGCACAGCGTTTGGACGGATTTTCAAAAATTGTGAGCGGTGTCAAATCGGACGAAGCAGCCAAAGTCGAAATTCTTAACCGACTTAAAAGTGCAGCTATGCCTGCGATGGGGAAATTGCAGAGTTTTCTAAATTAGATGAAAATCAAAAAAGCGTTTCTCATTTGCGCTCTATTCTTTACCCGTGACGTATGAGTCGGTTCTTCTTCTTTATAATCCTTTCTTTGGCTGGATGTCAGAGCACTTCTGGTCTTCATGAGAGTACATTCACTTTTGAATTTCAAGGACGCTATTCCCACGCCTGGGTGAGTAACAAATTTGACGGCACGCATAGCCGTCAAATTCAAGATGATATTTTGACCTTTACGGTCCAGCAATCCGCCGTTGAGGGCGGGTTGGATGTAGGGCTTTCAACCGGTGAATTGAGGCCTGTCCCGGTAAAGCGTGTGGCGGCCAACGCCTCTATTTGTTCGAGCTATGATATTGACCTTTCGGGTGAGGGACGTTGGTGGGCCGGGCCAAAAATTAGTGTGAATTGGCAGGGGGATGAGTCTGCCAAACAAAATGGGGATGATTGGTATGAGAATTACGTCATTGAAATTGCGAGCACGACGCCAGAAGAGCTCCATGACCTTTTTACAGGGGATTATTTCGATGCGGAGATTTTACCCGACGCCATTTTTGCCGGATCAACATATCGTAATTATAAGATTCGCTTTCATGATTGGTGGCAATTTTGGACTGTGCGGCAGGACTACCGCGAGAGCGGAACGGTTCCTATAAAACCTATCCTCAATCTTTGGGTTGACCATGGCTTACCAGAGGGTCGTAAATTTGACGGCGTGAAAGCCAATATTGAGACCTATGGCCAGCTGATCGGGACTGGCCGCATGGCCGTCGACGACACAGCCGAGCCCGCTAAGGTTCTAGACTGCGGGATTTAGAGTCGCGCTTTTACCCGTGACACCGTTGCAGCATCGAGCTTGCCTTCAAGGCCGTTGCGCAAAACCTGTCGGTCTGCGTCATATTCATCAACGCCGCTTTCGCCGGATTTGAGCGCCCAATAATACGCCTCTTCTAAATTTTGCGCGGTGCCTTCCCCTTTGGCGAGCGTGAATGCATAAAGAAACTGCCCTTCCGGATCGCCCGCCATCGCGGATTTCCGGAACCATTCAGCCGCTTTCGCGTCAGACTGCGCGGCCGCGTAACCTTGATACACCAGCAGACCGTAGTCAGCCATCGCCGCCGCATGTCCGCCCATGGCTGCCTGTTTCAACAAAGCCGCAGATTTTGCGCTATCTGGGCGAATATCGAAATTCGTGGCATACATAACGCCGGCGATATAGGCGGCTTCAAGGTGACCCGCTTTAGCGGCTGTTTCATAATGCTTTAGCGCGGTTTGCGCGTCGCGTTCAAACAAGCTGTCGCCCAAGCGTTTGGTGGCTTCCGCATCAAAACTTTGAGAGGCGCTTTTCAGTAGACGCTCAGACTCGGCGGCGCTTGCCGTAACGCCTTGACCCGTTCGGTAGAGATCGGACAAAGCGCGCATGGCGTCCGTCCGGCCCGCATCAGACGCCCG
>CAZSKH010000382.1:0-1950 GCA_964607395.1 uncultured Algimonas sp. | reverse complement strand
GAATTCACGCAATCTCCACAACGGCATCAATTTCCACTGCGACATCCAGCGGCAGGCTTGGCGCGGAGACGGCGAAGCGGGCGTGTCGTCCCGCATCCCCAAACACTTCGACCATCAAATCAGAACAACCATTGATGACTTTGGGAATATCGGCTTGTGTTGCGTCTGCTGTTGCCTGCACAAATCCGCCCAGTTTCACGATGCGCCTCACGCGCGACAAATCGCCGTCGCAGGCGGCTTTCATCTGCGCGATCAGGTTCAGGGCCGACAGCCGCGCGGCGGCTTGGCCTTGCTCGACGCTCATGCCTTCACCAAGGCGGCCCCTAACTTCCTCCTCGCCAATTTTCGAAATTTGGCCAGAGATAAAAACGAGATTGCCGCTGATCACATAGGGCACGTAATTCGCGACTGGCGCAGCCGGAGTTGGCAGGGTCAGCCCGAGTGCGGCGAGTTTATTTTCTGGGGTCATTTTAGAATGTCCTTTAAGGCGAGATTAGAAATTCTGAATTGTAGGGGCCTAGCCGAACGACTCAGCGGTTGCTGAAACAGTCCCTAAAGCTAAATGCCCATATTGCCAGTTCCAAAGGTTCAGCAAAAAACCATGGATACACGCACCGGCCAGAAAGGACAGGATCAGCAGCGCCATAGCCGCGAATCCTAAAATACTTGCCGGAACAAAAGGCAGCCATATCATGACAGCGACTGTAATGAAAAAAGGTGAAAAAAACACGGCAATCGCAACCATGACCGCGAAAATATAAATAATCCAATATCCCGCGTCCTTAATAGGCTGAAGAATATTTGAGGTATGGCAGTCTTGGCAGTTTATGAGAACGTTTTTTCGTGTAAATAATTTTCGAAACGCGGCGGAACGATCAAGGCTCTCAAAACAATATTGGCAGGGCCGATCTCGCATGTCTAAGCCATAGGTAGTTTGAAATTGCCCGTCCAGCCGTTATACGAAACCCATGACAGATACGCCAACCCCTTTCCCGCGCCCGATACATCGCCCAGAGCTCATTGAGTTTCTTTCGACACGGCGATCTAATCTGGCGAAGTCCATGGCCGGTCCCGGACCGGATGCGGCAGTACGGGATAAAATTCTCGAAATTGCGGCGCGCGTTCCAGACCACCGCAAGCTGACGCCTTGGCGCTTTGTTGTTTTTGAAGGGGAGGCGCGGTCCAGTTTTGGGCAGCATATCGCCGCCGCATTTATGGCGGCTAATCCTACGGCTCCCGCTGACCGGGCTATATTCGAAGGCGCGCGTTTGACTCGGGCGCCTTTGGTTGTTGCTGTGGTATCATCCCCGGTAGAGTGCGTTCGCGGCACGCCGACATGGGAACAGGAGCTGTCTGCCGGGGCGGTGTGTTTTAATATGTGTCTCGCCGCTCAGGCGCAGGGGTTGGCAGCGCAATGGCTGACGGAGTGGTATGCTTATGATGAGACGGTGAATGCGGCCCTTGGGCTCACGGTGGGGCAACGTGTCGCAGGCTATATTTATATGGGCACTGCGACGGCAGAATCCCTGCCGCGCACCCGTCCCACTCTCGAAAATGTGACAAGGTTTTGGATTTAATTCATTGCGTAATGCAACATTACCTGTAGTTTCAGGGGCGACATTTGGCCGACTTAGGCTAAGTAGCTCTGATAGGGTAATTTTCGAATTATCTTATAGCTCTCGACCACCATTGCGCCCCGTGTGGTCGAGAGCTTATTTATTTTCTCAACCCTAAAATAGTGTTTTGAGCCTGAACAGGATCTCAGAATCTATGCAGTCTCGTTAAAGAGCTCCCGGCCAATCAGCCAGCGGCGGATTTCCGATGTGCCCGCGCCAATTTCCATCAGCTTCGCATCGCGTAAATATCGCCCGGTTGGGTAGTCATTAATATACCCGTTTCCGCCCAGCATTTGAATGGCGGCCAACGCGACCTGGGTGGCGCGTTCTGCGG
>CAZSKH010000381.1:0-1951 GCA_964607395.1 uncultured Algimonas sp. | reverse complement strand
TATTGCATTAGTCAAAACGCCAAACAACCCCCCATCAACAACACGGCCGTGATGGGCGCGACCGTCAAAAACGCGAGCTACCATTCCTCCGCCACAAGCTACGCGACCGGTACGATTATTGATGCCGCAGTTGGAACGCCGGACCTGTCCACTTTGACCGCAGCGGTGACAGCCGCGGGTCTGGTAGAGACACTTCAAGGCGACGGTCCGTTCACGGTGTTCGCGCCGACGAATGCCGCTTTTGATGCGTTACCGGACGGGACAGTCGCATCCTTACTACAGCCAGAAAACAAGGCTGCACTTACCAATATTCTGACGTCACATGTTGTGGCTGGAAACCTCTCGGCGGCGGATATTGTCGCTGCGGTTGATGCCAATGGCGGGAAACTGAAAGTGCAAACGCTTTCCGGCGCGACGCTCAAAGTCATGAAATATGGCGATACGTTGAAAATAAAAGATGAGAACGGCAATAAATCAAAGGTCGCGATTGCCGACATCATGAAATCAAATGGTACCGTCCATGTGATTAGCGGTGTGTTACTACCAAAAACAGGCAGCACATCATAAACGACAACAAACAAACTAACGTCCGTTTGGGCGTTAGTTTACATGTTTTTGAAAAGTGCCCGACGTGTCTTTTTTTCATCACGACACCAAAACTCCTAAAAAATTAAGTTAAATTTCATCCCAAGCGATCAAACCAATGCGGGGCACCGACTTGGGATGTTGATGATGAACGCTCGATATTGGAATGATGTTCTCCGCTTGCTTTGCATAATGATTCTCATTGATGGGAAGGTCTATGAGGAGGAACTTGACGCCTTCACAGAGGCAGCGATCTCGCTTCGGGATATTGTTGACCCGAAACTCATGTTGACTGGACATATGGCCAAAGATTGGTTCTCCGGACACCGCGAAGAAATCCTGAACAGTATAAGGCCGAGTTGCTATGACAGCACGGTCACGCGCACTCTGAAAAGACTGGATGAGGTCGAAAATAAAAATGAATTGATTTTTGCGCTTTTGAAAGTCGCCATGTCCGATGGACAAAAACATCCATCAGAAGAGAAGCTGTTGAATTCTGCCTGCGAGACGTGGGGAATAGAGCTAAAACTTGCGAGCTAAGGAATTCTGTCCGCATAATAGGGGCGGGACAGTCTAATCTTTCGGAATGGGCGTGTAGCGCGCTTTCTCACCCCGCTCCACATAACGTTTCCAGACGGCGTCATAGGGGTGGACCGCGTCTGTTACCCCTCCTGCATCTACCAAAGCGCGGCTCTCATTATGCCAGCCGAAAATGCCTTGCTCTAAATTAGCGACTGAAGTCGCGCCCATCTCTAACAGCGCGTCTTGTTCCCGTTCCGCAAAGATGGAGGAGCGACGGCCGACAGAACAATAGACAATAATTTTTTTGCCTGTCACATCGCCCATTTGAATGAGGGCGGTTTCGGCGCTGGCGCCGGGCGTGACCCAAATTGCGCCCGGTAATCGGCTGACCGCATATTCTTCTGGGTCTCTGATATCGAGCAGTATGGTGTTTGACGGGTCGAGTTTGAGGAAGGCGTCAGGCGAGATTTGAGCGACGCTGCTATGGTCCGAGACAATGTCAGCATGGACGGCTTCAAGCCCATCCTCGCCCGCTGTGCAGGCGGATAGGATACTCGCGGTGGCCGCAGTAAAAAAGGCTAGGTTTCGCATGTGCAAAACCTAGCCTGAAACTTTAGAAACGCAAGACTGCGCAACTGATGCCTTTACCCATCAAGCTCGATGCTCGTCGGATAAGGAATTGTGATGTCGTTCTTATCAAAGGCTTCTTTGATAGATTTTTTCAGATCGAACATAACGTCCCAATAATGCTCTGGCTTACACCAAACACGGCTTTGGATGTCCACTGAGCTTTCATTGAGCGTGACAACTTTCGCCCAAGGTTTATGCGGCTCTGAAAGAACAT
>CAZSKH010000380.1:0-1991 GCA_964607395.1 uncultured Algimonas sp. | reverse complement strand
CTCCAATCCGGACCTCGGTATCTCTGTCATGTTCTGTGTGCCAGCCGCTTACAATGCAATGAAGGCGCATCCGGCGATGGAAACGGCAGATTTCTCGCGCATTAATCTCGCGCTTTGCGGGGCGGAGACTGTGCCGGAAGCCCTCATTAATTGGTGGGGTGAGCGGGGGATTATCATTCAGGAGGGTTACGGCATGACGGAGACTGCCGCCGCCGGGACCATGCTGCTGAAATCGGATATTCCCGAGCGTATCGGCTGGGCGGGGCGTCCGCTCATGCACTCGCGTATCAAAATCGTCGATGAAAATGGCGTCGAGGTTCCGCGCGGAACGCCGGGCGAAATCTGGTTCAAAGGCCTCGCAATCACGCCGGGATATTGGCGCAATCCCGAAGCCAATGCGAAGAGCTTCACCGATGGGTGGTTCCACTCTGGCGATATCGGTATCATGGATGAACAGGATTATGTCTCCATCGAGGACCGCGTCAAAGATATGTATATCTCTGGCGGAGAGAACGTCTATCCGGCTGAAATCGAAGGCGTATTATATGAGATGGACCAAATTGTCGAAGTCGCCGTGATCGGATTAAAAGACGAACGTTGGGGCGAAACGGGTTGCGTCTGCGCTGTGGTGAAAGAAGGCGAAAGCCTGAGCCTTGATGACGTCATGGGGCATTTGGACGGGCGTTTGGCGAAATTTAAATTGCCCTCGCATTTGCATCTGATCTCGGAATTACCGCGGGGCGGCACGGGCAAGGTTTTGAAGTTTGAATTGAGGAAGAGTGTTCCGGGGGAATTGGGGCTATAGGCCAATTTCAATGCTTAAAACGAAAGAGATTTAATGCCCAACATTTTGGCAGAGACACAATCGTTCCGACTTGAATCTGAATTTGAAGACGTTTGGCTTCACAATAAGATGACGGGCAAAAAAATATTTGCTGGTGATCACTATGGTAACGCTGAATTTGGTTTGATTTCAGAGCTTAATGGTTGGGCCGTTTCTGGTGGTGAGGGCGTAATATTTTGTGATAGCTCAGGTCATCTGTCGGTTGCTTTTCGTCAGCCGCAGCGGGACCCGTTAGCAACTCAGACTAATTTCGATACTGAAACTGATCGGGTTTGGCTGCATGACGCTATGAGAAATGGTAATCAGCCCGGTTTCGTATCAGCCTTAAAGCATTTTGGCACAGATGAAGTTGAGATAGAATTAGACCCCTTGAGCTCTTTGAACTCCAAGTGGCGATTGGATGTTTCGCGAATGTCGCTGCGAAAACTCTGAAAAATTATAGAGGCACCGGACTATCGTGGAAAATCTTCCGCATCAGCGGGATGAAGCTCTCCAAATCATCCACCTCAAAATCCGGATCGAAGGCTGGCGCGTCCCATTCGTCGACGAGTTTCACCGCGTAATCATACCACGGCTCGTCTTTCCATTGCAGACGCAAATCCGTTGGCGCGCCCATATAGTGATAATAATGCTCGCCCTGAAAGGCTTGGTGGTTGCGCAGCACGTGATAGCTATCCTCGGACACGTAGGGACGTAGCATTTCCGCGACGATGGGCCCGTGGTTCGGCACATTAATGACCTTCGCCATATCGTGACACAGCGCGACAACGATTTGCTCATCCGTCGCGCCCGCCCGCCGCGCGAGGGTTCCGCACATGAGGGCATGTTGCAGCTGATCGCAGGCAAAGCCAAGCGTCGCATTTTCGAGCTGTTTGAGCATATCGATAAAGCGGTCGGCGGTCTTGCCGAAATCCTGCTTATGCGCTGCGCCAATTTTCATCCAATCTTCCAACGTGCCGTCCTGCATGCGCGTGAATTTGGCTTGCTGGCTGACAAGGGCCGGGTCGGCTTTGATAACGTCTTCGAGGTCTGGCGCGTCTAACATGGTCTAATCTCCCCATTGTTTTGAACGTCATAGCACACTCTCTTCCGCCGCGAAAGCGGGGGAGGTGGCCCATCGTTTTGAAAAAACGTAGGGTCGGAGGGG
>CAZSKH010000379.1:0-1996 GCA_964607395.1 uncultured Algimonas sp. | reverse complement strand
CGCACACGATTAAAGACCTGCATAAAAACGCGGAATTTGTAAAAATTACGGGGGCGGGACTGCGCGAAAGCCATGTGCATGACGTCCACATCGCCCGCGAAGCGCCTAACTATTCGATGCCGACATAAGACTAGGACATGACCGACCAGCCCTTAGTTTTACCCTTTTTGGCTCAAATTGCACTGACACTGATGGTCTTGCTTTGGCTGGCCTATACACGCGTGTCTGTGCTCTTGAGAAAAGGCGGGTTGGAGCAGGTCAGCAAGTCAGGGTTTCCGCCTCGCGCAGAGAGGGCGTCTGACAATTTTAAAAATCAGTTCGAATTGCCAATCTTGTTCTTTGCGCTGTGCTTGTTCGCGATGATGTCCGGTATATCGGCACCGTATCTGACTATATTGGCGTGGGTTTTCGTTGCCGCACGTGTTTTTCACGCCGCAGTGCAACTCGGTCCAAATATTATTTTCCCTTGGCGGTTTGGTAGTTTTGTTTTGAGCGCGATTTGCGTTGTGCAAATGACCATTCTGATCTCACTTAAGGTTCTCTCATGAGACTTGGCGGACGCATACAGGCAGCGGCAGAGGTCCTTGAGGACGTTACAATGCGCAGAACCCCTGTTACCATGGCTTTGCGGGATTGGGGTAAGGCTCACCGCTTTGCAGGCTCAAAAGACCGCTCGGCCATCGGAAACATCGTGTTGGATGCCCTGCGCCGCAAATCTTCCATTGGGTTTCGGATGAATGATGATAGCCCGCGCGCTTTGGCCTTGGGCGCTACTGTATTTTCGGGCGGCGTTACAGTGGATGAAATTTTGGAGCAGACTGCGGGCGATCAACATTTTGGCGCGCCGTTAACACAAGACCAAATCACCAAACTCCGAGGTCAAATCGACTTGGAAACCGCCCCTGAGGCGATCCGTGCGGATGTGCCGGACTGGCTCTGGCCCGCCTTTGAGACAAATTTTGACGAGGAAGCCATCACCGAGGGCGCAGCTTTGACCGCCCGCCCGCCCATAGATGTGCGGGCAAATGCGATAAAAGCGACGCGTGATCAGCTTGAGGTGAAATCCGCTAGCCCAACCCCCATTTCGCCGCTCGGCATGCGGTTTCCGCCTGTGGAAGGCTTTGGCCGTCATCCGAACATTCAAACGGATACTGATTTTCTGACAGGGAAATTGGAAATCCAAGATGAGGGCTCGCAGATTGTCAGCCTTCTCGTCGCGGCCAAGCCCGGGGAAACGGTTCTGGATTACTGTGCAGGCGGCGGCGGTAAATCACTCGCCCTCGCGTCTGATATGGAAAATGACGGAGCCGTCTACGCATTCGATATTGATAAACGCCGGTTAGCGCCGACCTATGAACGGGCGACACGGGCAGGGGCGTCCATTATCAAAGTCGTGCCGCCTCCTGCAAAGAGCCTCAATCACCTCCGCGGTAAAGTCGACCGGGTCCTCGTCGATGCGCCCTGCACAGGTGTTGGGACATGGCGGCGGAAGCCGGATGCTAAATGGCGCCTGACAGAAGATGCTTTGGGCCGACGGATGCAAGAACAAGTTAAGGTTCTGGATGAGGCGAAGGACTTCGTAAAACCCGGTGGCTTCTTGTTTTACGTGACATGTTCCGTATTGGCCGCTGAGAACGAAGCGCAAGTCTATGCTTTCTTGGAACGCACCGAGGGGTTTGAGTTGCTCTCTGCCGGAGAGGTCTGGGAGGAACGGTTCGGTGTGGATGCGCCTAAGCCTTGGTCGGCAGATGGCTGCACGCTTACACTTACACCCGCATCAACAAACACCGACGGCTTTTTCTTTGCCGTCATGGAGAAAACGGCGTGAAGAATACCCACGAAGATATTGTAAAAGAACACGAAAAGCTTCTCATTATAGATTTCGGCTCGCAAGTTACGAAACTGATCGCGCGCCGTGTTCGGGAGAGCGGTGTTTATTCAGAAGTCCATCCCTTCAACAAGGTCGATGGGGCTTTCCTCAAAAGCTTCAATCCAA
>CAZSKH010000378.1:0-2006 GCA_964607395.1 uncultured Algimonas sp. | reverse complement strand
TGAGATCAATATCAGCCGTGGCCATGAGGAACCCGAACCCGCCAAAGATAAACGGCAGCAGGAATGAAATCCAAAATCCCCAGGTTTTGACATAGCCCAGATAATCGCGGCGCGCGATTAGGAAGGTACGGCGTAAATTTACTTTTGGCAAAAGGCTCATGTTGTTGGCCCTTTATCTAGGTCCATATCTTGGCGCACATCTTCACCGACCAGCGTCACAAAGGCTTCGTGAAGTGTGGGGCGAATGGGTTCATATTTCGACAATCGCAAACCTTGCGTGACTGAGCGTTCCAAGATGTCATGCGCTTGTGCGCCGGGTTTCAGCGTCAGCGATATCGCCCCGCTAGGCCCCGTCTCGACATCTTGCGCAAATGGGGCGATTAACTCTGCCAAACCATCCATCTCCGACGCGAGTGTCACCCGCCGCGGCGCTTCGGCGAGAGCCGCTTCGGTGGTTCCGTCAAAGACTTTTCGCCCTGACGCCATCAGGATGATCCGGTCACAGAGCCGCTCTGCATGTTCCATCACATGTGTCGAGAAGATAATTGTGCGGTCTCGGGCGGCGATCTCGCGGACCATATCTTCCAGCACTTTTTGGTTTACAGGGTCGAGACCTGAGAACGGCTCGTCCAAAATGTGAAACTCCGGATCATGGGCAATGGCGGCGAGGAGCTGAACCTTCTGCGCCATGCCCTTGGACATGTCCTTGTTCTTTTTTCGCTTAGCGTCTCCGAGGCCGTAACGATCCAACATGTCATCGGCGAGGGTGAAGGCTTGTTTTTTCTTTATCCCGTTCAAGCGGGCCATATGCGCAATGGCTTCGCGCGCGGTTTGCTTTTTATACAGGCCTCGCTCTTCGGGTAGAAACCCGATGCGGCCAAAGGCGGTTTCACCCGGCGTGTCTCCGAATAATTTCACGTCACCGCTATCGGGTTTGATCAGGCTCAAGGACATGCGAAGCGTGGTTGTTTTTCCTGCGCCATTGGGTCCCAAAAACCCGACGATCTGACCCGGTTCAACGGTGAAGGAGACATCGCTCACGGCGGGTTTGCCGCCGAAGGATTTTGAAACGGAATGGAGAGCAAGCGGTGCGGTCATGGGGGCTGTCTATGGCAGAGATTTTGTCAGCGCTAGGTTAAATGCAGGCCCGGCTTTCACAATTTCCCTAGCGCAGTTAACACGACGCCCCGCCCGCCGCTCAACCACGTATTATTATGCCCCGCACCGTCTAAGACATGGGCGGATTTGGGACCTGCATATCCCTCATATAGCGTCTTACCCTGCGACATCGGGATGACTCTATCATCCGTCCCGTGAATCCAGATGAGCGGAACGTCGATACCTTCGAGCGCTTCGTCAGACCTCCACTTGTCTTGGAGCAAAACCGACACAGGCAGAATGGACATTTGCTCCCGCGCTATATCGAGCACAGAATTAAATGGCGCGTCCAATATCAACAGCTCAGGCGGATGTTCGGCGGCCAGTTGCGCCGCGACGCCGCTGCCCAGTGATGTGCCGTAAAATACAATACGCTCGACGCCCATGGCTGACAAATGCTGATATTGGTCGATGGCGGCGCGGGTCAAATTAGCTTGGGTTGGCGTGCCCTCCGTCCCCGGATATCCGGGATAGCCCACGGACCAGACGCCATAACCCGCTGCGTGTAAATCCCGAAAGATATGCATATTGCTGTCTAATGACGACGCATTTCCGTGAAAGATCATGACGGTTGGATTTCCTGGTTCTGCCGGGCTGTACCACCCCATAACGTCAGAGGTCGTCAGGATTTCAGCCATTTCAGCGGGCGGTAGATTGTAATACTCTGGCGGAAAATAAATCAATTTCCGCTGCGCGAAAAAGGCAATCGCGGCGAGCGCCACGTAGAGCAAAATCGCCGTGAAAATTATGCGGTGAATCCAAATCATGTGCGCATGGCTTTGCCTGAAAATGGGGCGCTTGACCAGAGCGTGAAAAGCGGCACAACCCTTATATGACACATTTAAAGA
>CAZSKH010000377.1:0-2055 GCA_964607395.1 uncultured Algimonas sp. | reverse complement strand
TGTGAAAAAAGTGGTCGCGCACTTAAAAGAGGCGAAAGAGGATGAGCTGTTTTAACGTTTTGGATGAAAGGGCAGAGATTCAATTTGGGGCAATGGCGCTAACGTTAGACATAGGTGCACGCTTTCTAATAATTCGAGAATCGAGTGCCGAAGACAGGTTTTTAGATTTATGCCCGATCTTGTTATCCGATATAATGAGCGATACACTCAGCTTGTTTTTTAGAAAGATGTGTTCATGAAAGGTATTGTCCTTGCGGGGGGCGCCGGCTCGCGGCTCCATCCTGTCACCATCGCAGTCTCCAAACAGCTGCTTCCAGTTCACGACAAACCAATGATTTATTATCCGTTGTCGGTGCTGATGCTCGCTGGAATAAATGATATTCTGATTATCACGACTCCTGAGGACCAAGTACAGTTTCGTCGTCTTTTAGGTGATGGATCGCGCTTTGGCATACGGCTGACTTACGCCGTGCAAGATGCGCCAAACGGTTTGGCTGAGGCTTTTATCATCGGCGAGGACTTCATAGGCGATGATACAGCAGCGCTCGTCCTGGGAGACAACATATTTTACGGCCAAAATTTCATGCCGATTCTACAAAGCGCGGTTCAGTCCGTTGAACAAAATGGCGGCGCCGTTATCTTTGCCTATCAAGTCAATGACCCTGAACGCTACGGCGTCGTCGAATTTGACGAAAACCTTTCTGTTTTATCATTAGAAGAAAAGCCGGAAGCGCCCAAAAGCGATTACGCGGCCACAGGGCTATATTTTTACGACAACCGAGTCTCGGCCATCGCCAAAACCATCGAACCCTCAGCGAGAGGGGAGTTAGAAATCACGTTCGTGAATAATGCTTATCTGGATGCGAAAGATTTACGTGTAGAATTATTGGGGCGGGGTTTTGCCTGGCTGGACTCCGGTACTCATAATAGCCTCCTTGCAGCCTCTCAATTCGTGGCGACGATCGAGAAAAGACAAGGCCTCAAAATCGCCTGTTTGGAGGAAATCGGCCTCACAAAGGGCTGGTTGACCAAAGGCCAGCTACGCACGACGGTAGATAAAAAAAGCCAAAGCGAATATGTCGTCTATGTCCGAGATTTGATTTCTTAGCATGGGGGTTTTGAACGCCAATCTATGCCTAGTTTGCTGACCTTTTTTGTTAGCGCTTCGGTTTTATCTAGAACTGAGCGTCACCAGCTCTCTTCTACTTGGCCTAGTGGTAACAAGCGTGTAAAAATTGGCCAAAATAAAGAACATTGACGGAACAAGATTATCCAGAGGAAATTCTCGCCAGCCAGCTGACTCGTTAACGATTTGTTAATACGCTCTACTTGTAGATAGCAAGGGAGTGATAGATGGCCATTCCAACCGTAGTAGGTAGCCAAGAGTGGTTAAACGCTTGGTTACTGAGTTATGACGACCTGGCTTTCGTGGCGGAATGTAAAAAAAACTCTAGTCTAGACTACGCTGTTAAAATTGGGTTTTATCGATTGAATGGCCGGTTCCCCAAACAAACAGATGATATAGCTTCTAGGGCAATTGATTATATTGCGGACCAGGCTCTATCTACTGACACAAAATGGATTCTTCCGCCATCTCGAACGGAAACTCGCCGACAAGAAGAAATATTGAAGTATTTTGAAGTGTCCGAGTTTGGACCCGACGAAGTAAAACGACTATTGTTACGATCAAAGTCAAGCATAGCGTATGCAGCCATGTCTTATGAGGAATATGGAGCTGATGTTTTGCACTGGTGTTTTAATGAAAACATGAGAGCTCCCCAACGAACATTCATTCGCCGCACGCACAAAGCGTTACGAGAGAGCTACGCCAAGTCCGAGTATATTCGAATTACGCAAAAAATAGGGAAAGATGGGCAACGCGAATTGTTGGCTTCAGTTCGGGGCGATAGTCTTGCACCCTCCATAATCGACTTAAGAGATGATGTGCCCATATTTCGCAACATCCTGGCTTTCACGATGAGGATAAAAACGGATCAAAATACGTTATCGACAAGATGAAGGTAGCCTTAAAGCGAATGAAGAATATTAATAATC
>CAZSKH010000376.1:0-2056 GCA_964607395.1 uncultured Algimonas sp. | reverse complement strand
TCAATTATTCGATGATTTGGAACGTAAGGAAGAGCTGATCGACCTTTTGGACCGCACGGAACATGCTGACGGGGTGAAGATTTTTATCGGCTCGGAGAACCCGTTGTTCTCCTTGTCGGGGTCGTCTGTTGTGATCGCGCCTTACCGCGACAGACAGTCGAACATATTGGGAGCGTTGGGCGTGATTGGCCCAACACGATTAAATTATGCGCGGGTTATTCCGATGATGGATTACACCGCGCAATTATTGGGCCGCTTGCTGCAACGCTAGGCGCGCGCCGAGACTGGAGATGAGAAAATGGCTGGTAAGAACGACGCCCCTAAAGATGCCCCTAAAGACGAGTGGGACGACCTCTTAGGCGAGATCAATGCCGAAAAATCCGAGCAGAAACGCCGCGCTGCGGCTTCTGCTGCGGCGGATGACATTTTAAAAGCCGCCGCAAAAGCGGATAAAGAAGAGGCTAAAGAACCATCAGGTGACGCGGCAGAGGCTGAACCAGATGCAGGCGCAGCGGCCGTTGCCCGTATTGAGGAGTTGGAGCTAGAACTCGCGACGCTCAAAGACCAAGCGCTTCGCGCTATGGCGGAGGCAGAAAACGTCAAGCGCCGGTCTGAAAAAGAAGTCACGGCCGCGCGCATTTTCGGGATTGAGCGTTTCGCCAATGATATATTATCCGTGCATGATAATCTCTCCCGCGCACTACTGACACTCGAAGGCTCGGATAAATCTGAGCTGGGTGAGAATGCGAAGAACCTCGTTGAGGGCATTGAGCTGACCGAGAAAGACCTCATGGCGGTCCTCGCCCGTCACGGCGTGACGGCCGTTCCGGGACAAGGGGCGAAATTCGATCCCAATGTCCACCAAGCCGTTGCCAATATTCCGTCCGAAGAAGACAAAGGCAATGTTGCCACAGTCATGCAGACGGGGTTTAAGATCGGCGACAGAACTTTGCGCGCGGCGATGGTCGCCGTGAGTACGGGTAAGGCGTAACATACGAGACCGCGTTCAAACGACAAAACACGCAAAGGCTCTTCGTCAATCCGGAGGTGAGTTGGAAGAGAGGGTGTGGTCAGAACTACGGGGACGTCGAGCCGATGGTTTGAAATTTAGGCGGCAACATCCGGTGCCGCCTTATGTATTGGACTTTGCCATTCGCAAACTGAAGCTTGGCATTGAAATTGATGGGCCGAGTCATTTTGAGGATGGGCTGCGGAGAAAGATGCGGCGCAGACGGAATTTCTTGAGGCTAAAGGCTGGACTGTCATTCGTTTTTCCAATGCCGACGTGGTTGAAGATATTGATGCGGTTGTTGAGGCGATTTGGTTGAAAGCGATGGAGATACGGGATGGGAAATAGAGAAAGAACTCCTTCTCCCCATTTATGGGGGGAAGTACCCCGAAGGGGGGATGGGGGGACATTCTCTTTGAAGTTTGCAAGCTGCGAAACCTACCCCCCATCGACCTCACTGCGTTCGGCCACTTCCCCCCGCATGCGGGGAGAAGAATCAGCCAATCAAATCTCGCACTCCTTCTCAACCTCTGCCCGAAACCTTGCGGTTTCGGCGCTTCACTATTTTCTGTCCGTCGGACAGAAAATCGGAGACGTTTCGCGTGCCTGAACTCCCAGAAGTTGAGACGGTTCGCCGTGGGCTTGCGCCTGTCATGGAGGCGGCCGTCTTTGCCAAGGTCACGCTTAACCGTCCTGACTTGCGTTTTCCCTTTGCGCCAAATTTTGCCGCGCGCATCACAGGCACCACCCTGACGCGGCTCTCTCGGCGGGCAAAATTTCTGCGCGCGGATCTGTCTAGCGGCGAGAGCCTTTACATGCACCTCGGCATGAGCGGGCGATTTATTATTGAAGGCGATAGTCAGCTCGCTAATTTTACCCATGAACACGCTGCCAATCCCAAACACCATCATGTTGTGTTCGAGATGGAGAACGGTGCAAAGATCACCTTCAACGATCCGCGCCGATTTGGGTTTATGGAATTGATTGCCGCGGGCGAGCCTTACCGCTTGGACCATATCGGGCCAGAGCCTTTAGGGAACGCCTTTA
>CAZSKH010000375.1:0-2071 GCA_964607395.1 uncultured Algimonas sp. | reverse complement strand
CCCATGTCCAGATGAAAGTGATCCTTATGCGCCGCGTTGTAATCCGGCGACAGTGTTACGGAAAATAAGCCACAGGCCGCATTGCGGGTCTCACGCAAAAAATTCGCTTTTTTTCGGTCGCCGTCCCAATCTTTAAGAATGCCAATCCTTGTCCCATCTGCAAGTTCAAAACTTGCCACGTCCCACGCATTGGCGAAAGAATGCTCTGACCATTTTCCTGATCCATTGCCACGCTGGCGACGGCAGGAATAGCTGCCGTAATGATGAATTTTCGCGAGGGGTTGGCCGAAATGTTTCTGCGCAAGGCTATCGACCTCGCGCTGCCACAGAAACACAGCGATGGAGAGTGGGCATTGCATATTGCTTTCTCCGGGCGCGAACAGCACATCTTCGGTGCCGTAAACAACACGGGCGACATCCCATCCGCAAACGCCTTTGCCCGGACCTGTCGTGGGCCGTTTCGGGTCAGAGGGAACAGTTTTAAAACCGACCGTATCTCTTGCCAAATTCATACAACTTCGTGAGGGTTTCAAATGGAGCGCCGCCAATTGCTGCTTCGAGGCAAACCCTAGGGGCAGGTTGGTGTCCAGCGGCTTCCAGAATAAATGTTGAGGCGGCACATATTTGTTTACAGCCCAAAATCCGCCGCCAATAAGTCCGAGGAATAGAACCCCAACAAAGCTACGCCAGATCTTAATTTGTTTCGTGCTGAGGTCTTGGTCCCGCATGAATACTTTAAATCAAACTTAGCGCTATTCGACCAGACAAATAACCTGCGCAACACGTCGATCACGTCTTAATTTATCAGCGGCAACGCCGTAGGTTTCCAAAGATAAGGGCTCAACGCCTGTTCCGGGATCTGTAATAATTCCGCGTAAGTAACGCGGCGCGACAGAATAAATCCGGCCCCGGCGGGGGGATTCCGCGCTCACGACGCCAATGATTTCGCCGTCTTTGTCAAGGACTGGCGCGCCGGATAACCCGCCGAGCGAGCCTCTGAGATTTCGCGATCGGCCCAGCTCTGACCACGCCAAGACCGCTTCGTCATTGGTATAACGCCCGCGCACTTTCATGCGGTTTCGCGCGATAAGGCTGCCCACGACTTCGCCCGATTTCCCTTGGGGATAGCCAAAGAAATATCCAATTTCACCGATCTGCCGTCGCGAGTTTAAATCCGCCGGCAAAGGACGGCGTTTCCAATCCGACCCTAAGACGGCGAGATCTGAATTTTGTACGATTTGGGTTTGGACAGGAATAATTTTTCGGTTGCCAATGCGCAGGCCAACAGAGCTGCAACTATCGACAACATGACGCGCCGTCAGCCATAATCCATTATTATTGATGGAAAACGCTGTTCCCATTCCGGATTGGGGCCTTGCCACATCCACCAAAACAATCTCGTCGCGCGGGGAATCCGACGGAAGCATGGGTCCAAGGCCCGGGCTTACTGGCGGGTCGGCAATCACGATATCTTGCTCGACCCCGTAAGTCGTGAACAAAAAAGCGACTAGCAGGAGACCATAAATGATCCAATCCGGAAATTGTCGTTTTTTCTGTCGCGATGCATATCCGCGTTGACGCTGAGCCACAGACTAACCTGCAATAGCGAATGCGAGAATGATAGACCCGGCCAATTTAAAGGAGGCCAGAACGACAGTCGGTCCAATCTCATCCCGTTCAATACGTTCAGGCATGCCTCGGAAAATGATATAATCGGTCATGCGGAACAAGAAGAGTTGCAACAGCAAGGAAAAAACCGTCCAAATACCGACATCAAAGAGAGAAAACTTATTGATTAGGCAGGCCGCAACGGGCAGCGATAAGCTGATAACAAGGCTTGAAAAATGGATAGAGGCCGCGACGTTTCCGCTTTGGATGAGCTCCAATTCTTTGTGCGGAGTCAATTTTACATAAGTAAAAATCGCAAGCAGATAAATTGCCGCGACCATCAACAGGTAAAATATCAATTGTGGAAATCCAGCCGCTAGGCTTTCAAATGCTGGCTGCATAAGGGCATCCATATATCTATCGTTGTGCCCACGATAGTCGGACCCACTTTCCGAATATCTCC
>CAZSKH010000374.1:0-2104 GCA_964607395.1 uncultured Algimonas sp. | reverse complement strand
CACGGACGGGTGGCTGAGTGGTTGAAAGCGCCGGATTCGAAATCCGGTATGGGTGCAAACCCATCGGGGGTTCGAATCCCTTCCCGTCCTCCGGTTGCCCTTATCGGCGTTATCCGCTGTGAGACTAATTATTGATTGACTCTAATTCTCAGACCAGTGAGAGATAAGGAGCGCAGCGTATTACTAGCTGTGTTTCAACACCATGGGGCGCTACTATGGAAAACAGTATCGAAGACTGGACGCGTTTTGCTAAACACGTCGAAAATCAACTTGTCCTGATGGACGAAACATATTCGGCTTCTTATCTGGGGTCGGTCCAAACATTGGTTGAGGACCTTCGGGATAAGGTCGATCTGATGAATAGGTTAGACTTGATTGAGAGGCAGAAATGCTTCCTGCAAATCAATAAAATCGGAAGCGATCTTAAAACAACTGCGCATTTCGCGAGGTTTGAGGCTCAAGGCCGATACTAGGATCAGATGGATAAATATCCACCCTCGCCCAAAGCGATGAATAGGCACTTGTTCGACACCCTCTAAACGCAAACGCCCCTTGCGGGGCGTCGCCGTTCCAGCGTCAGCGAAATACCACTACAGTCGCTTCGGCTTCACCTACGCAACGGGTATTTTCGCTATTGGAAGCTCTTCTATCCAGACGTTAGTCTTTGAGACTCGGCTCCATCTCCTGACAGTCCGCTATTATCTTCTCGACGGCTGCAACCGACACCATGAACATTTCGCGCTCATCTGCTTTCAGGCGGATGTTCATGACTTTCTCGACGCCCTTGGCACCGATCATCGCAGGTGCGCCGACATAGAGACCGCGCACGCCGGCGATTTGACCGGAAAGACGCACCGCACATGGCAGGATTCGTTTCTTGTCGCGTAAATATGAGGTCGCCATTTCAATCGCACTCTCAGCCGGCGCGTAGAACGCGGACCCATTGCCGAGGAGACCAACGATTTCGCCGCCGCCCTTACGGGTCCGCTCAACAATCGCGTCGATACGCTCCTGTGTCGTCCATTTCATTTTAATCAGGTCAGGGATCGGCACACCGTTCACTGTAGAATAACGGATCAGCGGCACCATTGTATCGCCGTGACCACCCAGGACGGAGGCGTGAACATCCTCGACAGAACAGCCAAATTCGTCGGCGAGGAAATAGCGGAAACGCGCGCTGTCCAAAACGCCTGCCATGCCGACAACTTTGCGCGGCTGGAGACCAGAGAATTTCTGCAAAGCCCAAACCATCGCGTCGAGCGGGTTGGTGATACAGATAACGAACGCCTTTGGCGCATGCTCTTTAATACCTTCGGCGACTTGCTTGATGACGCCGAGGTTCTTGCCGATGAGCTCGCTACGGTCCATGCCGGGCTTGCGCGGGAAACCCGCTGTGATGATGCAAACATCAGCACCTGCGATTTCCGCATAGTCATTTGTGCCGCGAATTTTTGAATCCTTGCCAAAAACAGGTGCCGCTTCGGAGAGGTCCAGCGCTTTGCCTTTGGCTGTGCCTTCAAAGATGTCGAACAAGACAATATCGCCAAGCTCTTCGCGGGCTGCGATATGAGCCAGTGTTCCGCCGATCATGCCGGCGCCGATAAGAGCGATTTTTGCGCGTGCCATAGAGAATCTCCGAGTTGGCGTGGTCTTTGGCTGGCCTTTAGCGGGCGAAACCCATGGGGGCAATGAAAAGCCCCCGCACAGACCCGTTCAATTTTGTTTGAGGCAAGCGTGTTCGCTTGCAGCCCGTCGTGTGGCTGCCGGAGGCATCTGGGTTGGGGCAGAAAGGACAGCCCGCGTGGTCGGTCTTCCGCGACGGAGTACCGAAAAAGAATAACTATGTTTTACGCGAAACCGTGGATTGGTTTGTAAAACCATTCCACATACCACGCGGCTGCGACGTTTTACGGGCCGGCCTGGTCGCACCCTTTGCAAACCGCTCATGTCGTCCAGTTGAAACGGAACGTTTCAACATGTCACAAACTGGGCAGCCCAAAGTCAGGCTCCTATCCCCGTAAGATAACGAGCTAGCATATCATAACAGGCCCGTTTCACACGCAGTCCCTCAAACCGGTAAGTCGATATCTTACTTGTCCCATGT
>CAZSKH010000373.1:0-2112 GCA_964607395.1 uncultured Algimonas sp. | reverse complement strand
GATAACCCCTTTGTCGTCCAATCTATCGGCACCTCCGAACCTGATGGATTTGACGACCCCGGTGCCAACTTCAGACCGATTGAGGACGCCAACACAGAACAAATATTCTCAGGCCGCTTAGCCGCGCGCTGGCAGCCAACAGATGCATTGGATGCCACCCTCACCTATTACTTCCAAGAAGGTGAGTATGGCGGACGGAATACATCCTCGTTCCGCACAGACACAATCGAAGCTGATGAGTATGAATTCGGTACACGCGTTGAAGAACCGAATGAACGCAATAGCGACCTCATCGCCTTGGAAGTCATTGCAGATCTCGGATTTGCAGAACTGACATCTGCGACGGGTTTTGCAACTGTTGATGAGAATGGTCAACGCGATCAGACTGATCTCTTAATCTCGCTTGAATATTATTACGAAACCTTCCCGACCTTTACTGGCTTTACGTTCGAAGATGAGGAAACGGAAATCTTCAACCAGGAAGTTCGTCTAGTCTCCAAAGGTGAAGGCCCACTAAGCTGGATCATTGGCGGATTTTACAATCAGAACTCCTACAATGCCCTTTCATCAGAGTTCACACCAGGTATCGGCGCTTTCAACGCAGGTTTTGGCTTCCGTCAGGACTTGAATGACCTTGAGTATTTCGAAGCGGATAGAACGCGCTTGGAAGAAAAAGCTGTCTTTGGTGAAGTGGGATACGATATCACGGGATCTTGGAACGTCACAGGCGGTATAAGACTGTATGATTTTGCTTTGGAAACTGCCAACCAAACAGAGTTCCCGTTTTTTACCACAGCAGATGATTTTAGCCCATACCCGCTGTCTGAGATTGAAGACCAGTTAACCCTTGAAGCAAATGATGATGGATCGGGGACGCTCTTTAAAATAAACACATCCTATAAATTAGGTAACGGAAACTCCATCTATGCGACCTTCAGTCAAGGTTTCCGCGTGGGATTATCTAACGGGGGTGATGCCTGTACTGATACAGCGTTCATGGATGCTAATCAGGGCTTATGTCTTTTCCAAACAGGACAGCAATTCAGCGCAGATCCTGCTGACATTGTTGTCCTCGATGAACGCGGCGCAGATGCTGATACAACGAACAACTTTGAAATCGGCGCTAAGACAAGCTGGCTAGATGGCGCAGTTCGTTTGAATGGTGCTGTCTACTACATTGATTGGGCTGATCCACAGATTAGTACTACATCTATTAATGCCGGAACTGCGATTACGGTGAATGCCGAGTCGGCCCAAGCGCTTGGGTTTGAGCTTGACGGAAGTTGGCGAGTTAGTGACCAATTGAAGTTACGCGGCAATTTCAGCTTTACGGATGCTGAACTAACCGCAGATGTGCCAGGTCTCATTCAAACCATTACACCGCCAGGTTTTGGGACAAGCATTGAAGCCGGCCAAGATGGTGACCGCTTGCCGGGGTCACCTAAAACACAGTTCTCTGTATATGGCGACTATAGTCACCCGCTGAGCAATGGAAATAACATCATCGCCAATGCTGGATATGCTTGGCAAAGCGACGTACTTTCCTTTGCAGGCGGACGCGGCGGCAGCTTCACACTACCAAGCTTTGGCCGCGCCAATGTCGCCGTTGGTTATGATGCGGATAATTGGAGTTTTACGGTCTACTCCGACAATATCCTCAACGATTTCTCTGAAACAAGCGCATCAAATACGCCGCTAAATAACCAGACGATTGGCGCTTTTGGGGATGGAAGCGATCTAAATCCGGCCGCCGTCAGACGCTTTAGAACAAATGTTCTTCCGCCGCGCTCCGTCGGGGCTCGATTTAAATATCGATTTCAATAAGCCGATATGACAGAGGATAAAAGGCGGGGTTTTACCCCGCTTTTTTTATGATTGATTGCGATAGAAAATATCAAACAAGACTAAATCGGCAAGCCATAATGGTGCCTCCTAGAATAGTGACTGAGGATGCAAAGTTCCCTCTAGATCGAACCTTGAGAGTGAAATGGAAGGCATTGTGCACGCATCAGAGCTCTCAAAAATATAAGAAAATTGCGACTCCATATGCACACCCCAACCTCGTGTGTGCATACCTAAGACGATGTGCAGACAAGGGCTTAGATATTAGGT
>CAZSKH010000372.1:0-2113 GCA_964607395.1 uncultured Algimonas sp. | reverse complement strand
GAGACGCCATTCTCGCCACTGCGTCGGGCGCTGATTACGACACGCGCCGCATTGCCTCGGTTGACCTCCCAACGCTCGATGTCAGTGACCCTATTTTAATTTTACCGGGACAGCTTGTCCGTATTTTTGAAACCGAGCTTCCCAAGGCTGCACGGGCGCAGCAGTTAAAAATGGCCCGCTTTGCCAAAGAGGATGATATTGCAAGCGGCGCGGACGACCTTCACTTCGCCCTGTCCGACACACAGCCGCCGCGTTTGGCCGTGATCGAAAACTCCGTGATGGATATCCTCATTGGCACGTTTGACGGCTTGAAACCTAAAGCGGCCTTTGCCGATTATGATCTGCTGAGCGGCGATCAAGCCCTGCTCGTCATTGACCGGGCTGTTGAACCCGGCCTTGCCGGATTAGATTTAGACTGGACCGAGGAAACCCTATCCGAGCCCACAGATGGCGAATTGGCCGGATTATTTGCGGATGGCTTGGCAGCAGGACGCGGGCTTAACCTGTTGCAGGGGGACTACCGCTCACGCTCTGGGTTTAATATTCCGCGTGTTCCCGCCATCAGATTGGCCGCGCTTGCGGCGTCTGCGCTTTTGGCTGTTTTCATTTGGAATGGCGTCCAAGACCGCGCCGCGCTCGCGCAGGCCGAAGACTTGCGCGCGCAAACCGCCGTTGAATATCTGGCCGCGACAGGGGAACGCGCACCTGCAAACCCCGGACGTGCGGCGGCACGGTCCCTGCAATCCGGTCCGGTCCAAACCGCCGGCTTTCTCGATCTCTCCTCCGTTCTGTTTACAGGTCTATCGGCGCTTGATGATATTCGCGTGGATCAATTGCGCTATAATTCAGAGAACGGAACTCTCCAATTGCGTTTGATTTATCCGAGTTTTGACGCGGCCGCCCGGGCAGAAAACTCTGTATCAGAAGCGGGTGGGCGGCTCACGACCGGCGGGGTGCGGGAACAAAATGGGGCCTTTGTTGGTGAAGCAACACTCAGCTTGGAGGGCGGATCATGATGAGTTGGTTCAAATCCCGCGAACCGCGCGAGCGGATTTTACTGTTGGTTTTGGCGGGCTTACTCGTGTTTTTCGCCGCCTGGTTTGCCATGACAAGAGACAGCGGACCGGACGGTTCTACCGCTTTAGAGGCCGCGCAGACGGACCGAGAATTTTGGCTGCGGGCCGCGCCAAGGTTGACTGCGAGTTCGACAACAGGCGCGCGCGCGGAATTTACGCGCGGAGCCTTGATTGAGGCCGCCCGGAAACGCAGCGTTAATCTGTCTCGTGTGCAACCACAATCGGGCGGAGGACTGACGGTTTGGGTCGAAGATGCTGCAACGCCTTCATTCTACGCGGTGATTCAGGATCTCGTGACAAATTACGCGGTAGATGTGGATACGGCTTTGATTACGGCGGCCCCCGCTGGCGGGGTCAATGCGCAGCTCACGTTGACGCCAATTTAGACTCCAGTTCCAGCAATTCACGTTTGCGGGTCAATCCGCCCGCATACCCGCCAAGCCCACCGTATTTTGCAATCACTCTGTGGCACGGGATAATCAACGCTAGCCCATTATTGGCATTGGCTGAAGCGACGGCGCGCACAGCGGCGGGTTTTCCGATCATTTCTGCGAGCTGCGCATAAGACCGCGTTTCGCCAAGCGGGATAGTCTGTAAGGCTGCCCAAGTTTGCCGCTGGAAGTCTGTGCCGGATGTGGCGAGGGGCGTTTTGAAGTTTGATAAACGCCCCGCAAAATATGCTTCGAGTTCGCCCTCAATTTTCTCAGTGATCTTTGTTCGCCCCGGCAGAACCGCGCGGTTTTGGACTTTCCGCAATCTCTCGAATTGACGACGCATATTTTTGCGATTGGTAAACTCTAACAGATAGAGCGCTGTTTCATCCGCAATCGTGATCATACGGCCCATCGGCGTTTCAATCCAGTCAATATAGAGCGGTTCTGCGGAGCCTTTGGCCGGTGCAGTGCCGAAGACCTTGGCATAGGCGCTGCGAAACCCTGACGCGCTTTCGAACCCCGCATCTAATTGGGCGTCCAGAACTGTGCCGCCCTTTGCCAGAGTTTTCGCGGCGAGAGCCAATCGGCGTGCGCGGGCGTAGT
>CAZSKH010000371.1:0-2117 GCA_964607395.1 uncultured Algimonas sp. | reverse complement strand
ACAATCCCGTCCGCGTCATCGAAGTGTTTGAACACAATATCACCGCCGTCTTGCGCCACAGCTGGACGCACGCGCAATTCGATCAGCTCTTTAATCTGTTCAACGATTTCCAGCGTTTCGCCCTCATAGACACGCTCTTCAACCTCGCCCGCTTGCAGCTGATCCAGAAGCGGCGTGCCACCCGCGACATAGAAATCCATAATCGCGCCAAGCACGGCCGGTTTCAAATGTTTCCACTGGGCATCTTCACCGCGCGTGACAGAAATATAATCATTGCCGAAAAAGACCCGGTGGACATCGGGAATCATGAACAGCATTTCCGCCATGGGCGCATCCGCAATATCATCGCCGCGCGTATATTCGCGCACGCGCCCGTCAGGGCCAACGACCTCTTTGCCGGGCAGGAACTTCAATGTCGCCGGGTTCGGCGTGTCTTCGGTCTGTATAAACATGCAGGTTATGTGGGACACGTCACTGTGATGCGCAAGTCACATTGACGATAAGCCTGCAATCTGCGCAAAGTAGCCTCACAATGAGACTGCGCCCCACATCTCTCACGACCGTTTTTATCGGCACCGCTTTGGCGTGCTGCGCGGGGCTGGATACGCGGCTCCCGGATATTTCCGCGCCTGACCTCGCGGCAGAAACCCAATATCAAGAAACGGAAGCGTTGCGCCAAATCGAATTGGATGCGGGCGTCTTGCTGAATGCCGGATGGCCGGTCATTACAGCCAATGCCGGGCTTTGCCCGAAAACACGGGCGGCCATCGGCGTTAAGACCCATAGTCTGAAATCCTATCCGAAACGTCTGCGGTCGTCAGCAGGCCGCGTCTTGGGCGCAGATGAAACCCCTCGCATTTTCCACATCGCAAATGGCAGCCCCGCCGCCTTGGCCGGGCTTGAGCGCGGTGACATTATTTTGAACGAGGCAGGCGAGCCCGCCAAGCTGGACGGGGAGAGCTGGGACGCGGTGCTGGAAGATAAGCGTGTCACCGTACGCCGCGGCGACGAAGAGGTGACCCTCAACGTCCAGCCCACGCTGGCCTGTAATTATAACCTCCGCCTGAGCCCGAGTTCCGCCGTGAATGCATTTGCCGATGGACGGAATATCACGGTGACTTCCGGGATGATGGAATTTGTGAAAAGTGACGACGAACTGGCCCTCATCATCGGGCATGAACTCGCGCAAAACACGATGGGCCATATCCGAAAATCGATTGGGAATTATATCCTCAGCCTAGGCGGGACCCGCTATACGCGGCCCTTTGAGAGCGAGGCGGATTATGTTGGTCTCTATTATATGGTGCGCGCGGGATATTCTGCGCAAGGCGTAGAGGGGTTTTGGCAGAGACTGGCGAAGACATCTCCCAAAGGGATCAACCGCGCCAAAACCCATCCGACGTTTCCGGATCGCTATTTGCGTATTCGGGCGGCGCAGGATGAAATTCTCGCGAAACAAAAAGCGGGTAAGCCCCTCCTGCCAAACTTTATCGCCGGGAGCGCGCCATCCGGCAGTTAATTGGACCCCTCGCCCTTATGGCCATTTTGGTGACAGGCTGTGCGGAGAGTTCCGCCTCGCCTGAATCCTCGCCCATACCCATGGAGCCTGTTACATCGCCTACATCTGCAATCGAACAACGGCCTGCTGATACGACATTCGAAGATGTGCTGGCCGAATATCAAGCGCTGAACCAAAGACTCGCCCGCGTCGCCGCGCCGCTACGTTTAGCCAATGCCAAACTTTGCCCCCGCACCCGGCGCGATCCGGGATTTTCTGTTCACCGCTTGGAGGACTATCCGAGGCCTGTCCGCCCTATGGCCGAAACCCTCTTGGGCGTGAAACCCGGCGGCCTTTATATCCGCGCCGTGCGTCCCGGAACGTCAGCGGAAAAAGCCCGTGTTGAGCCTGGCGATCAAATAATAGCGGTGAACGGAAATCCGATTAGTTCTGACAAGTTGATGGAAACTTATAATCGCGCGGTCCTCAGAAATGGATTTGACAGTGTATTGTCGAAAGTCGAAATTCGTACAAACGGCGGGCATGAGTTTCTAGCCCGTATCCGCCCCGACACGGCCTGCGATGTTCCGGCCAAAGTCGTCTTCTCAAATGACATTAA
>CAZSKH010000370.1:0-2129 GCA_964607395.1 uncultured Algimonas sp. | reverse complement strand
CGAGGCCGATCTCATTAAACATGAAATCACCGCCATTGGCTTGGGCGAACATGACGGCACCAGCCAGTAACATAACGCCGGACAAAACATGGATGGCGAGATAGCGCACACCTGCCGCATAGGCATGGTCACCGCCTTTCCAGATCAGGAAGACGGAAGATACGGCCGTCAATTCCCACATCACAAAGAGCGTAATCATATCGCCCGCCAGCACGCCTGCAATTGCTGCGCCTGTATAGATAAGCGCGGAACTATCGGTCATACGGCATTTCTCATGCAGGCCGTAAATGCCGTTAATGACGCCTGCGAGGCAGAACAGATAGCCCCAGACAACGGAGAGTTTATCAATCCGCAGCGTGGTCAGCTCGACGGGGCCAAAGGGAAATTGCCCGCCAAAATGCGCGCCGGGGTTCATGCCGTGGAGTTGGAAAATCACGATGCCAGCGAATATTGGCGCAGCGATAACAAAGGCTTTGCGGGCGTTCCCAATCGGGAACAGCGTGCAGATAAGCCCGGCGAGGATAACCCAAAGACCGGGGTTAATTTCAGCGAGGAGTGGGAATTGCTCAATCATGATGCGGCTCCCCGGTTACCATCGGATCGGTGGAAACCTCTGGGTCAGGCAATCCGCCCTCCCCGTAATAATCCTCATCACGGCCCAAAAATTTGAACAGCATATTCGCGGACAGAACAATCGTGCTATAGGCGAGGAAGCCCCAAATCGCCCAGCTGCCCGGGATATATTCTTCATAGGGGAGCGGATGTTTCTGCGGATGGAACCAGCCCAGAATGATGCAAATAATCATCCCAACCAGCGGCACCCAAATGAAATTGCGGCGCGTTTTGATATCGCCCAAAAACAGGAAGGGCTTTGCTGCCGGATGAATATCATCATGCGGTTTTGTCTCGACCTCGGTCTCAACAGATGGGTTTGTTTCTTCACTCATGACAGGCCTCCTGCGGGCAGGATGGGTTGCAGGAAGTCAAGGATGCTGCCTGCGAAGAAGAACAGCACCAGCGAGCCTATCGCCGTGATCACGGGCGGAATAATGACCCATCGATGTTTCTTTCGGACCTCTGCAATATGGGCGTCATCTTCCGGATTGGCGGGCGCTTTCATAAAGCCGCGCACCGCGATCGGGACGAGATAAATAATGTTCAAGATTGAGGACGCAATTAGCGCCACAATCAGAATGGCTTTGCCACTATCGACCGCCCCCATCATCAACATAAATTTCGGCCAAGAGCCGCCCAGCGGCGGAATGCCGATAATCGACAGCGCCCCGACGAGGAACGCGCCAAACACCCACGGCATGGTGCGGCCCAATCCGTCGAGCTGCGAGATATTCGTGCGGTGAGCAATCGTATAAATCGCGCCTGCACACATAAAGAGCGTAATTTTCCCCCACGCATGCATAACAATTTGCAGCCCGCCGCCAAGGATACCCATGGAAACCGCCAGCATCGCGCCGAGGGTAATGTACGAGAGCTGCGAGACTGTGGAATAAGCTAGACGCGCTTTCAGATTATCCTGCCGCAGCGCAATGACTGAGGCGAGGACAATGGAAATCGCGGCAATCCATGCCAGCCATGTCGAGGACGGCGTCGCCAAAGTCAGGCTCGGCCCGAAAGTGTAAGTGATGATTTTCAGCATGGTGAACACGCCCGCTTTCACGACGGCCACCGCATGGAGCAAAGCCGAAACAGGGGTCGGCGCAACCATGGCATTAGGCAGCCATGGATGGGTCGGCATCAATGCCGCCTTACCGATACCGAATGCAAAGAGACACAGCAGGAGTGAGGTCGCGAAGAGCGAGGTGCCTTCGGGGAAAATTCCGCCGACTTGGAAGTCCGTGGTGCCGGCAATCACATAGGTTCCGATAATTGCGGGCAACAGCAGCGCCAGCGACGTCCCCATCAGGATCAGCGCATAAATCGTGCCGCCACGCTTGGCTTTCGCGTCGCCTTTGTGTGTGACGAGCGGGAAAGTCGAAATCGTTAGAGCTTCATAGAAGATAAATAATGTGATGAGGTTGGCCGAGGCCGCAATCCCCATAGAGGCTGCAATCGCGACGGCGACACAGGCAAAGAACCGCGTTTGGTTTTTCTCATTATTCCCGCGCATATAG
>CAZSKH010000369.1:0-2142 GCA_964607395.1 uncultured Algimonas sp. | reverse complement strand
CCAGATGTCTGAAAGAACCCATTTAATATGCGGGGTAAAATGGAAAGCGTGGACGTATCTCGCCCGAAAAAGGTTCGGGGAACCTTTTTCAGAGATGCGCCGGACCATGTATTTCCTGTTAACCCTTACTCTCATAAGCATCAATAAATGCCCAAATAACTCATTTTTTTTAATGGGTTAGCATTCAGGAATTACACAGACTAAGCTGTTCGGGTAGAACGATATTTTTGGTGCAGATTATTTCGAGGCGGAAGCCGCGACTCCGCGTTGAAACGCGGATGACTTATTTTCACTGCGGTTTTATGGGGGTTTTGGCGGTTTTGAAACGAGGATCGAGGTAGGAAGACCGGTTCGGGCAAAGCGGTCATTGCACGAGCGGTTTAAAACGCAGCTCAAAGCAAGTCACTGACCAACGTCTCTTTTGGGATTTAATTACTCGCCAACCGTCACAGATCAGAACCGTGCTCCCGCGCGGGCGGTAATCGGCGGTCTTGTTGTCTTCTGTCTTGGCTTAACCTGCGGGCGTTTTTCGGGATGGAGACAGTAAACCTTGTTCCGCGCTGCCCGTCCTCGGATTGGATATTTATTGCGCCGCCCAAAGCTTCCGCCATTTTTTTAACGATGGAGAGTCCAATTCCGCTGCCTTCGACATCGTCGCGACGTTTTAGCTTTTTGAAAACTTCAAACACATGGTCCTGATATTGTTTTGCAATGCCGGGACCGTCGTCTGCGATATAAAAATTGTGGAGGTATTGGGTCTCCGAATATCCGATATTCACCGTGCCTTCGGATTTATCATGATGTTTGATGCCGTTCGATATGAGGTTGAAAAAGATGTGATGGATGGCTGATTTGGGGAGGCTCAGGGTTGGTAAATCTGTGTCTTTGACAATCTTGAATCCACCCAGAGGAGATAACCATTGCGTGATTTCATCGACGATCTGACCTGTATCAACGTCTTCGACTTTGGCCATATTTTTCCCCGCGCGAGAGAAGGCTAGAATATCAGTGAGCAGCGTTTCCATACGTCTCACCCGTCCACGTAGAAAGTCGAGGTTTTCCTGAATGTCCGGCGTGATGTCCTCGCCCAAATCCTCTCCAATCCATCTTGCGATTTGGTCCATTCCGCGAAGCGGCGCCCGGAGGTCATGGGAGGCCATATAGGCAAAATGATCGAGGTCGCGATTGGCTTGATCCAAGCGGCGCGCATGGTCGAGAATTTTCATCTCATATTCTTTTTGCTGCGTAATATCTGTCGCAATGACGAGCACATGTTTTTCATTTGTGACGGGATGAGAGAAGGGTAATTTATCTGTTCTGACCCAGCCACGCGGCGCGTCCACGGGGGTATATTCTTCGACAATACCTAAGAGCGGTTTACCGGAATTTATGACCGCTAAATCGTCAATGTGATATTTCTTGGCGAATTCCGGAAAGAGATCATAAGTATCTGCACCTTCCACGTCCTCGACACGCATGTTCATAGACTCCGCAGCCGTTTCATTTAACCGGAGTATTCTATTGTGAGAATCTTTGAACCATATCCGCGCGGGAACATTATCAAAAATCAGGCGTAGGGTGCGTTGTTCCATCTTCAGCTGTTGCTTGAGGTCGACATTTGTCGAAACGTCGACGATGGAGCCGCCCACCCTGGACGGGCTATTGGCGTCTTTCGTATTGGCCTGCCCATCAATATTTACCCAAGCATATGATCCGTCCCGCCGTCTCATGCGGAGCTCTAATCTAAAAAATTCATTGCTTGTTATGTGCTCAGCTAAGGATTTTTCGAAATTGTCGAAATCATCCGGATGGATGAGAGCATGAAAGCTCGCGAGGCTATTGCTAAACTCTGCCTTGGAGAGTTGAAGCATCTCTAATCCGCCGTCGGATAGAAAGACATGACCCGTTTCGATATCCCAGACCCAATATGCAACGTGTGAGGCCCTGAATGCGAATTGAATGGCGTCGGCTTCTATGTCCGAGGCAGAGGGCGCTATTGGCGCGTTGACGCCGGTTTGGGCTTTATCATCCGCCATATTTACGGCCCGTCTTCTTTATGGCCTGACTTCAGACACAACATATTCTGACCTTTTCGCAACTCTGGATGGACATTCATGGCTTATCCGCGGTCCATGTCAATGG
>CAZSKH010000368.1:0-2151 GCA_964607395.1 uncultured Algimonas sp. | reverse complement strand
CTTCTGGATATGTCGCGCGGAAAACTTCGGAAAGCGCTTGATAGCGAACTAACACCAGCGTGGTTTGAGTACGCACTGCAGGGACTGGCTGCTAAAATCAAATCTGGTGAAGTTGAGACTGAGGACGAGGACTATTTCAAAAATGAAATGATCGGAAGTAATTGGACGCAAGTTACCGCGCGCCAATCCGTTCCAATTCTAATAGAATATGCGGAAAAAGACGAAATTCTGACTTATGGCGATTTAGATGCTGCACTTGCAGCAAAGCACCCAGACCGAGGACCGTCAGGGACGTTGACCAAATATAGTTATCCTCTCGGAGCCATCAGTTTTACAATTCAAAATTATCGACGTAATACTTTACAAAAGGACTATGAGGATGATTTTGACTTTATGCCTCCTCTTACGACGATCGTAGTCCGCAAAGACACGAAGAAACCCGGAGCTGGTCTACCGATCTTGGTAGAAAATTTTCTCAACGACATTGACGCGGATAAAAGCGTCCAAAAGCTCAACTCGGATCGAAAGATTGATTTCACGATAGATAAGATTTTTGAATACGGTGGCTGGGATAAGCTTCTAGAGCTAACGTCGGAAGCTGAAAAAATGTCTAATGATTAAGTGGTTGTGAGTTGCATTTTGGAGTGTCTTCTAGAGTTTGCTTAGTGTGGAATTTTGAACAAACGGTATCAGTCTTTCTCCCTTGCAGGGGGAGATAGTCTCATATTTAGCTATTCTTTACCTCAGCGGTTTTTGGGCCATTGACTAACTTTCACGGAATGGGCACCGGGCAGCCCGATGGGCTGCGTCGGTGTGACCTCGTAGGCTTGCTCCGCCCACCCTAAACCCCCCGATGCACCCGCCGATTAAATACAATCAATCCCGCGCCTAGCAGGAGCATCACCGCGCCGTATAAGAGCACCGTCATCAGCACCGTCCCGCCAAGTGCATGACCCGGCGGGAAGAGGGAGGCATTCAACAACAAACCTAAATTCGTATTCCGCACCGTGACTTCGATTTGGATGGCCGTTCCGTCCTTACTGGGCAGGCGCAAGAGCTTTGGGACGATGATGCTGAGGGCCATAAGCGTCAGTGCGAAGACCAATATTATCAGAATATTTCGCATTCCGAATGACCCGAGTTCCAAACGTCCCGCGCCAGCTGAGCCTATCACGATCAGAAGTATAACGAAGATAGAGCCGTAAATGCCGAGCTTGGAAATTGCCCCGGCCTGTTTGGGAAATCTCGCAAATATCACCATGCCGATGAACAAAGGGATGAGCAAAAACAGACAAATCTCAAAGGCGATACGGCCAACCGGCATCACAAAATCTGCGGGCATATGTTGCGAGATCAGAAGGTTCAAAACGATGGGCGTGGTGATGAGACAGCCAATCGTCGTGATGGCCGTAATCGCAATGGACAACACAATATTGCCTTTACCCATATAGGTAAAAATATTCGAGACGGTCCCGCCCGGAATTGCCGCGAGCAGCGCCAGCCCAATCAACACGCCCGCCGCTGCACCGGATAAGGAAATAAATAAGAATGCGACAAGCGGCACCAAAAGTAATTGCAACCCCATGCCGACGGTGAAGGCGCGCGGGGTTTTCACAATCGCGCTGAAATCCTTCAAAGTCAGGGTTGCCCCCATGCCGAGCATGGCCAGGCTCAATTGCGCGGCAGCAAACCAATATTCTTGGGCTAAATAAAAATCAAACATAGGCGGCTTCCTACCCGTCATCCTAGGGCTCGTCCCTAGGATTTTGGTGTTGAACCAACTATTGTATGAGAGATCCTAGGATGACCATGGTGGAAAAGATTTTTCACCGCCGTCCCTGACAATCGATTGAGCAGGAACTGACCTCCTCCCCACTTTAGGGGGAGGTGGGCCGCGTAGCGGTTCGGAGGGGTCAGTTAGCCAAAGTGTCTTGGGAAGACTTACTCCCTCTGCCCTCGCTGCGCTCACGCATTTCCCCCTAAAGAGCGGAGACAAGTTCCGTCCTCGTCTCGAACCTCCACCTCGCTTAGAAATTTCAATCTTTTCAACCGTTTATAAAATAGTCAAAAAACAATATCCGCACCTCCCCATTTCACCCGCATATTTAACTCGTTCTTTCAGACATAGGACAGGTGAGCGCTTACTTGCTG
>CAZSKH010000367.1:0-2157 GCA_964607395.1 uncultured Algimonas sp. | reverse complement strand
CATTCCTGTGCCAACAGCGATTAAACGCGAACAGGTCCATATTAGCGACCCGGCATTATTGAAGCATTTGGATGCCTATACGGCCCCGCGTCTGGTTGAGTATTTTGATGATGACCCGTGCGCGCCGCAGCTAAGGTATAGAGCTATGGCGGACGGGGCGTTTTCTCAAAGCATGCCTGTCGTGGAGATGGAGGCCCGTGCGAAGTCCCTCGGCGTCACAATCGAAGATGAATTCACCGTGGGTGAGTATGATATCCAACTGCTCTCTGCGACGCAGTCTGATGGATTGATGACTTATCTGGATGAAAACGGATATCAGGTGCCCTCAGGTGCGGGCCGTATTCTCGGCAGCTACATTAAACAAGATATGAAGTTCTTCATCGCGAAGGTGAATTTGGAAGAGCAATCCAAGACGGGAAATGAATTTCTTCGCCCCATCGCTGTGGCGTTTGAATCGCCGAAATTCATGCTCCCCATTCGCCTCGGCACGTTGAATGCACGCGGTGAGCAGGACTTGTTTGTTTATGCGCTGACCCGTGAAGGGCAGGTCGAAACAACGAATTACAGAACTCAGAAAATCCCGACGGGGCAAGAGCTGCCCGTCTATATCAAAGATGAATTTCCTGATTTCTATAAGAGCATGTATAAAACCGCCGCCAAACGCGAAGGCGGACATGGCGTGTTTATGGAATATGCGTGGGATATGGGATGGTGCGACCCTTGCGCGGCCGATCCGCTCTCTCGTGAAGAACTACAAGAATTAGGCGTGTTCTGGCTCGGGAAGGGAAATCCGTCAAAGCCACAACCGCGTGGACGCCGTATGATGCCCCAAGCCCAAGATGTCTTCGTGACTCGCCTACATGTCAGATATGACGCGAAGAGCTTTCCGGAAGATCTGAAATTTAAAACCACAGGGAATAAGCAAAACTTCCAGGGCCGTTATGTGCTGCGTCATGCTTATGAGGGTGAAATGACCTGTGAAGCTGCGACGGATTACAAAGAAATGGTCAATAAGCGGAAAGAAAAAGAGGTCAAAACCCTCGCCAATCTGACGGGTTGGGACCGTTCAAAGATTTGGGACGATATTGAAGACGCCGGTGTCGGCACGAAATTCGAGATTAAAGATAAAAATGATGATCGCGGCCCGACATGGTGGAAGGATCTGTGGACAGATGAGTAGAGGCTACTGTCTTTTTTAGAGTAGCACCGAAACGGTGACGCCGTTTCGGTTCCTTGACATTTGATTGCCAATCAAATGTCTTCGTCAACCCCCAGGAATGACCGCACAGGCCACTCTTGGGCCCGCAGCGCCGCTTGGTTGGCTAACATAGTCATCAGCCCCCGCGTGGATAATGAGCGCTGTCCCGTCGCTGTCCATGAGGGCAGGTAAGGTGCCTGCGCGTAGATTGACTCTCATGTTAGTGACCTCGAATTTACCTGTGCCATCAGTATTGACCTCGACATTCATCATATCGCCCGCATGCGGACCATCATCGACTTGGCCGTGAGCCACGCCTTCGGGATTGTAGTGGCCGCCTGAGCTCTTGTAATCTGGACCGTCGCAACGACCATACTCATGGAAATGCATGGCATGGACTCCGGGGGTCAGGCCAGAGACAGCGACTTCAACCTCGACGCCGCCGCCTTGGAGAGATTCGATCTCTACGGTTCCAATTTCTGAGCCTTGTGTATTTAGAATCAGAAAGCTGACCTCTTCCATATCTGCGCTGGCTCCACCGCAAGCCGTGAACATCATTGACGCGCTCGTAAGCATTGAAATAAATAGTATTTTTCTCATTTTTTCTCTCCTGAAACCCGGGTTTTAATATCGGCGACTGATTTGAATAGGTGAGAGCAAAGTGCTAGGTTAATCGCGATAATTCAACCCTGCCGAATCGAGTGCTGAATGGCCGACGAGACTGACATCCCGGAAGACGAAAATGAGCGCCCCGCGCCGATCCCTGAAGCGGGCGTCTCACCGGTAACGATTGAGGAGGAGATGAAACGCTCCTACCTCGATTATGCGATGTCGGTGATTGTATCACGGGCCATTCCGGATGTGCGTGACGGGTTGAAACCCGTCCATCGGCGTATTCTCTATTCCATGCATGAGAACGGATTTACCCGCGAAAAGGCTTATCGCAAATCTGCGCGTGT
>CAZSKH010000366.1:0-2164 GCA_964607395.1 uncultured Algimonas sp. | reverse complement strand
AGCCCTGCCTAAAGCAGAACTCCACCTGCATATTGAAGGCAGCCTGGAGCCGGAGCAGATGTTCGACATGGCGGAACGCAACGACGTGTCGCTGCCCTATAAGAGCGTTGAAGACATCCGCGCCGCCTATGATTTTAACAATCTGCAGGAGTTTCTGGATCTTTATTATGCAGGGATGTCAGTGCTCCAGACGCAGCAGGACTATCATGATTTAACCTATGCCTATGTGAAACGGGTTGCGCAAGATAACTGCCGCCATGTCGAAATCTTCTTTGATCCGCAAGGTCATACGGAACGCGGCGTTGCCTTTGAGACCGTAATAGACGGCATATTGAGCGGGCTTGACGCGGGCGAGGCCGAGTTTGGGGTCAGCTCTCATCTTATTTTATCTTTCCTGCGCCATCTCTCGGAAGAGGAGGCTTTTGAGACATTAGCGCAGGCCAACCCTTATCTTGACCGTATTTTAGGCGTTGGTTTGGACTCCTCAGAGATGGGTCACCCGCCGTCCAAATTTGCAGGCGTCTTCGCCAAGGCTGCCGAGCAGGGATTGAAACTCTTCGCCCATGCCGGCGAAGAAGGCCCGCCCGAATATGTCTATGAGGCTTTGGATGTTTTAAACGTCGACCGTATCGATCACGGTAATCGGTCGTTAGAAGATGACGCTTTGGTCAAACGCTTGGCTGCTGAGAATATGGTTCTCACTGTCTGTCCGCTCTCTAATCTTAAACTCTGCGTGGTTGATAAGTTGGAAAATCATCCGCTAAAAACCATGCTGGACTTAGGTTTAAAAGCGACGGTCAATTCCGATGATCCGTCCTATTTCGGAGGGTACCTGAATGATAATTATATCCGAACCGCAGATGCGTTAGGCCTTACGAAATCCGATATTCTAACTTTGGTCAAAAACGGCATTGAGGGGGCATATATATCTGCGGCTCGCCGAGATGCGCTTTTGCAGGAAGTGGCAGAGGCTGCACAGCTTCACGTTTGATACCCGGTAGGCCCTCTCAGCCACGCCTCCGAATGGTAACACAATCTTCAGTTTTGTGATTAACATTCCGTGAAGCGAGCAAAACCTTTTTGGAGGCCCGAATGCAAAATCCTACGCTCAAACCTGTCGTCATTGTCGCCCTATTATGGGCAGGTGCTTCATTTCAGGCTCATGCCCAGGATAGCGCGGCGGAAATCACTGTCGAAGCCGAACAAATCAAGGCGCTTTCAGTCCCTAGAAAAGTAAAACGCGTCACAGAGGCCGTGCCTTATTGGGTGGAATCAGAACAGTTGAGAGTGCGTGACAATCCTTATGCGGGTAATGTGATCGGCATGTTGAAAATCGGACAGAAAGTAAAAATCACGCGGGTTATCGATACCTGGGGTTTGATAAGCGGCGAAGGAGAGCCTGAAAAATGGGTCAATCGTAGTTTCCTGAGCGCGTCACCTGTGACCTGGGCGAGTTATAAATTTGATTCCCGAGGCTCCCGCAATTTGGGCCGTGACCGCTTTGGCGGCGATCAATTTGATACCAAGGTCAAGCGCATCAAAGTCAAAGGGTTGAAAGATGTTCGGGTGTTTGCGGCGGATATTAAACGCCTTTCGGGTGATAAAAAACTTGTCATTTCCCGCCTCGACTACCGCGCCGGACCTTATTACGAAAAGCATCTTGTGCAATGTAGCGATGAAACCGCGACTCATGTCAAGATATTGGGTGAGGGATATACCGTCATGATGATGGAGGCCGACCCTCGTCAACAACGGATCGGGGCCGCCATGGCAGATACAGACAAGCTCGAAAATGAAGCCATAAGCCCCGCCGCAAAAGCCATTGCAGACTTCACCTGCGAGACCGACAAACTTTAGGGCTTTGGGTCTAATAGCGGTCTCCCACGCGGGTTGAGAAGCCGGCACGCGTAACGTCCGTATTTGGCCACCCTTTTGTTTAGTGGGGGACCAAATGCAGTGAAGCGCCTCATTGTTTCTTCAAGAATCATAAAGGGAAACAATTACCCGTAAGGGTTCGGCCATGACGTAAGAGGGTTAGACATGCAAAATTTCCCACCGCCCCGTTGAAACTATGGTTTCAACTCGGGGTCAGCCAAAGTCATTGTTAATGCAGGACGTGCCCGCAGAGTTGGTCTTCTGATGGAATACCAGAAGAGAAAAAGTG
>CAZSKH010000365.1:0-2188 GCA_964607395.1 uncultured Algimonas sp. | reverse complement strand
GCCTTCGGGTCTTGCTGCTGCATTGGAGGCGGCAAAGACGGGTGAGCGTGTCATAATTGTCGACGAACAGTCTGAGTTTGGCGGGTCTTTGCTTTCAACGCCGTCGGTCAAAATCGATGATGAGGAAGCTTGGAAGTGGTTGGAGCGTACGTTGGAGGCCCTAAGAGGCTCACTAAATGTCACGATGATGAGTCGAACGACGGCTATCGGATATTATCATGATAATTTCGTCGGGCTGGTGCAGCGCCTGACAGATCATTTGAAAGACGGACATGAGGGGAGATGTCGTGAATCCCTCATTCGCGTTCGCGCGGATAAGGTTGTCTTGGCGCAAGGTGCGATTGAACGCCCCCTCGTTTTTAATGGGAATGATCGCCCCGGCGTCATGTTGGCATCTGCTGCTCAAACCTACCTCAATCGTTATGGTGTTGGAGTAGGCAAGAACGTCGCTGTCTTTACGTGTCATGATAGCGCCTATGATGTGGCGTTTGATTTACATAATGCGGGCATCCAAATTGCCGCGATTATTGATGTTAGAGAACATGTTCCGGCGCATTTAGTTGCGGAAACCGAGACGCGAGGTATTAAATTATCCTCTGACGCAGCTATCACCGGCACGCGAGGTAAATTGAAAGTCAAGGCTGTCGAGGTCTGTAAGAATTCCTCAATGACCAGTAAAAAACCTGAAGATGTAATTGCTTGCGATAGCCTAATCATGTCGGGTGGGTGGACGCCCAGTCTTCACCTTTTCTCGCACTCTAAAGGATCTATTAAATGGGACAAAACGCTGGGCGCTTATTTGCCAGATCAGGCGAATGAAAATTCGATTTGCGTTGGCGCATGCAATGGGGAATTCGATTTATCGGCGGGCCTGACTGGTGGTGCTAAAGCTGGTGGGGGTAATAAAGTTTATCGCGCGGATGACAATTATGAGCGCACGGGATTAGTTTCGTCTGCGCTGCCGAAAGTTAAATCGAATAAAAAGCAAATGGCTTTTGTCGATTTTCAAAATGACGTGACGGAAAAAGATGTTAATCTGGCTGTTCGAGAGGGTTTCCGCAGTATCGAGCACATTAAGCGCTACACCACGAATGGCATGGCGACGGACCAGGGTAAGACGTCAAATCTGAACGCTTTGCAAATCGCCTCTGAAGCCGTCGCCGAACCGGTCGCGAAGATTGGATTGACGACATTCCGCCCGCCGTTCACGCCCACAACATTTGGTGCGATGTCCGGATATAGAGACGGAGATCTCTTTGAGGTGACGCGTAAGACGCCTATTGACCCTTGGGCAGTCGAGCAAAGTGCTGTGTTTGAGCCCGTAGGCACGTGGCGCCGCGCATGGTATTTCCCTAAAACGGGCGAAGACATGCATGCGGCCGTCGCCCGTGAGTGTAAGGCGACGAGAGACAGTCTCGGCATTTTCGATGCGTCGACATTGGGTAAAATCGAAGTTGTCGGTCCCGACGCCACGAAACTCATGAACCTTCTTTATACCAACCCTTGGAGCTCGCTCAAACCGGGCGGGTGCCGATATGGTTTAATGTGCCGGGAAGACGGATACATATATGACGACGGCGTTGTGGCTCGGTTGGCGGACGACCGTTATCATGTCACAACAACGACGGGCGGTGCGCCACGCGTCTTCCGGCATATGGAAGATTATTTGCAGACCGAATTTGCGCATCTGGATGTTTGGCTGACGTCTACAACTGAGCAATGGGCTGTCATCGCCATCAATGGTCCTAATGCGCGGAAATTGATTGCTCCATTTGTAGAAGGGATTGATTTATCCCCAGAGGCTTTCCCGCACATGGCTGTTCGAGAAGGTAAAATTTGCGGCGTGCCAACACGGTTATTCCGCGTGAGTTTTACCGGAGAGCTCGGGTTTGAGATCAATGTTCCAGCCAATTACGGACGTCATGTTTGGGAACAGCTTTTCCAAGAGGGACAGCAATATGATATTTGTCCTTATGGTACGGAAACGATGCATGTCCTGAGAGCGGAAAAGGGCTTTATCATTGTTGGTCAAGACACAGATGGCACCGTGACACCTCACGACGCCGGTATGAGCTGGGCGGTTTCTAAAAAGAAAAAAGATTTTGTTGGTAAGCGCTCGCTTGCGCGGCCTGATTTGATGGCGCCAGGCAGGAAACAACTTATCGGCTTGCTCACCGAAGACCCGAAT
>CAZSKH010000364.1:0-2189 GCA_964607395.1 uncultured Algimonas sp. | reverse complement strand
GCCTGTCTTCAGGGTCTAATCCTACACGCCGTTCGACCCAGCCGTCTTCCCCGGCAAAGGGGTCACCGCAAATGAGCTGTTGAATGGGCAAGCAGTCGAGGAACTCATTCCCGATTATGAGGCTCGGCCCGGGCGGAACATCTTCTAATCGCGCCGCCCATTGCACTGCCACATCCACCGTGCCCAATGTTCTGCCTTGGATAGCTTCCAAGGCGGCAGACGCTTCGATCAGCCAGACTTGAACTGCGGCTTTAAATTCGGGGTCGAGCGAGGCGGAGCGCAGCATATCGCTCATCATAATCCCGCGTCCCGGGCCATATTCAATTAAGTGCAGCGTGGTGGGACGACCCAAATCAATCCAGCTTTGCACACACCACAGCCCCAAAACCTCACCGAACATTTGGGAAATTTCTGGCGCGGTGATGAAGTCCCCATCAGCGCCCAGCGGGTCACGCGTTGGGTAATAGCCTTGCACGGGGTCCAGGAGGCAAATCGTCATATATTCTGCGACGCTAATCGGGCCCGCCTCACGGATGCGATTTTTCAGCTTATCCTCAAGAGAGGTCGTCATTGTCTTTTTCTCTGACGTATTTGGGTGATGTGGGAGAACGCCGCGCCGCCCACAGCATGACGAGTGCGCCTGCTATAACCATCGGCAGGCTGTAGGCCATACCGCGTGTCAGCATCCCGAATTGGGGAATGGCGTCAGGTTCGCGGACGAATTCAACGCCGAAGCGGAAAAGTCCGTAGAAGAACATCAATGCCCCAAACAGCAATCCGGGTTTTGTTAGCGCCTTAAATCGCGTCGTCATCAGGCGCAGGATCAAGAACAAAACAAGCCCTTCTAAAAACGCCTCATAGAGTTGGCTGGGGTGACGAGGCAGAAAATCAGGGTCTTTCGGAAAGCGCATGGCCCACGGCACATCTGTCGGGCGGCCCCAAAGCTCTTGATTGATGAAATTACCGAAGAGGCGGACGATGCCGAGGCCAATCGGCGCGCCGACACTCGCCATATCGCCGATGCGGAATTTGTCAATTTTGAACTTCCAACTCGCGTAAAAACAGGCCGCCACAACGCCGAGAAATCCGCCATGGAAGCTCATGCCGCCCGTCCAAATTTTCAGAACTTCGAGCGGGGTTAAGAATGTCTCTGGGGAATAAAGCGTGATATATCCCAAACGTCCGCCGACAATAATCCCGATGAGGCAATAGAACATGAGGTCCGAAAGCATCTCTTTCGTTGGAACGACTTCGGGAATGCGGGTTGGCTTGTCTTGCACCCAAAGCTCGCGCTTTTTCGTCAAGCTAACGGCGTATAGATATGCGCCAAAAAGACCGACGACATAGCCGACGCCATACCATTTTAGGGAGAACCGTCCGATGGTGAAGATGTCCTCGCGGAGCCAACTCGGAAAGTCGATGGCGGTGATGATTGAAAGAATCATGAGAAGCAAACTCTTGAGTGCTGGAAAACCGTGTTCGCCGTCCCTACATCTTCTTTAGACGCAATCAAAGTGAAACAGGAGCCCTTTTCGGTGACAGGCAAAAACAAACCCCTCGACGATCTTTCCAACCTGATGACGAACGCTGTCGGGGCTATCAAAGGGGTTGGCGACGAAGTCAAAGCCATGGGCCGCAGCCAAGCCGAGAAATTCGTCCAAGAGATGGATTTAGTCAGCCGGGAAGAATTTGATGTGCTGAAAGCGCGGTTGGACGCAGCACTGGCCGAGATTGAAGCGCTGAAAGCGGCGAAAAAACCTGCCAAGAAACCGGTGCGCAAGACCGCGGCGAAGAAGAAGGCGTAACGCAGCGCTTATGGGGCGGGTGGGGTAACTCACGCTGGACGTATGGCAGTGCCCCTGCTAACGCAGCCCCATGTTCACGAAGTCCATATTGATACGAATTACCAACCCGGTCGGTTAACCGCCCGGGATAGACCCACTTTCGTATTTATGACTTCCTCTCTCACATGAGACTTCAATGACAGATTCTAATGATACAGTGCGCGATTACCGCGAGACGCTGTTCTTGCCCAAAACTGATTTCCCAATGCGGGCAGGGCTGCCCAAGGCCGAGCCGAAATGGCTGGAGCGCTGGGATAGGCTTGACCTTTATGGCAAACAACGCGCCGCTGAAAATGCGCGTGGACAATGGACGCTCCATGACGGACCGCCTTATGCGAATGGCCA
>CAZSKH010000363.1:0-2210 GCA_964607395.1 uncultured Algimonas sp. | reverse complement strand
ATATGCGCCTGTTTAACCCGTCAGATGACTGCCACGGATTATCACCGCTTTCCGCGGCGGCGCAGGCCGTAGATTTACACAATCGCGGCGCGGTCTGGGCCAAAGCTCTGCTCGAAAACTCAGCCCGCCCCAGCGGCGCGTTGGTGCATGACCCGGCGAGCGGTGAGCGCCTGACGGATGAACAATTCGAGCGATTAAAATCAGAGCTTGAGACGAATTTTTCCGGTCCACGCACCGCAGGTCGGCCTTTGGTTTTGGAAGGCGGTCTCGATTGGAAAACGATCTCCATGTCGCCGACGGATATGGATTTTATCCAATTGCGCCGGGAAGCCGCCCGCGAAATCGCACTGGCGTTCGGCGTGCCGCCCATGCTGCTCGGCCTGCCCGGGGACAATACTTACGCAAATTACCGCGAAGCTAATCAGGCTTTCTGGCGGCAGACAATTATCCCGCTGGTGGCCAAGACAGCGTCGGGACTGACCGATTGGCTGTCTGGCTTTTACGGCGAGGAGACGCGCATTGTGCCCGACCTCGATGCGGTGCCGGCGCTGGCCGAAGAGCGCGCTGTGCTCTGGAAACGCCTGTCAGAGGCGCGGTTTATCACGGAGGACGAAGCGCGGAGCTTAGCCGGATTAGAGGTCAGATCATGACCGAACCGCAACCCACGCAGCCCTATCGCCCTTTCTTAATGGACCGAACCGTGACGATGGGTCTTGTCTTTACGCTGCTGGTCCAAACCGCAGGTGGTTTGGTCTGGGCGGGGTCTGCCGCCGCGCGGCTCTCCGCTTTGGAAACCGAGATGGAGTCTAACTCTGCAATCTCTGAACGTCTCGCCAGATTGGAAGGCCTGACCAGCCAAATGGCGCAAAGCGTTTCACATATTGAACGGGAATTAATTCATGACGAATGACCTCTTTATCTCGGGCTATGCCAGCCGTTTCGATGAGCCTGATTTATCGGGTGACACTGTGCGGCGCGGCGCTTTTGCGGCCAGCTTGCTCTCCCGCAGAGAACCATTTCCGATGCTCTTTGGTCACGCCACCAACACGCCCATCGGCGTGTGGGACCGTGTGGTTGAGGACGAGGAGGGCCTGTTTGTCGCGGGCCGAATATTAGACGCGGGTGGCCCCACGCGCCGATTGGTCGAAACCCGCGCCGTCAGCGGATTGTCCATTGGCTACCGCACAAAACGCTCGACTCCCCTTGCTGGGGGCGGGCGAATTTTAACTGAAATTGATCTTTGGGAGGTGTCCGTCGTCGCCTTCCCGATGCTGCGCTCTGCGCGGATCACACAGATTGGCGACACCTCTGAAATCAACGCAATTCACAATAGGAGACATGCGTGACCCCCGAATTAGAAACTAAAGATACAGCTGAACTCCGGCAGGCCAAGGCCGATTTCGCTGCCACCTTCGCCGCTTTCCGCGAGGCCAATGATAATCGTTTGGCCGCGCTAGAGGCGAAATCCTCTGTTGATCCGCTGCTGACCGAGAAAGTCGACCGCCTCAACGCCGCGCTGGAAACGCAGACAAAGCGGGTTGAAAATCTGACCTTGGCGAATGCGGCGTCAGGCTTTTCAGGTGAAGCGAAATCCGCCGACACCAAAGCTTGGGCCAGCTTCATTCGCACAGGTGAAACGTCCAACCTGGAAGGCAAATCCATCGCCTCCGGTGATGCGGATGGCAGCCTCATCGCGCCGATGGAAACGGAAACCCGCATTGACAGCGTGCTACTCGAGGCCTCGCCCATGCGACGTCTCGCGACCATTCGCACCATCGGCGCGGCCAGCTTTCGCAAACCCGTCAGCACCTCCGGTGCGGCCTCGGGTTGGGCGGGCGAAACCGATATCCGCAATGAGACCGACACGCCGACCCTAGAGCTGCTCGATTTTCCAACGGGTGAGCTCTACGCCATGCCCGCCGCGACACAGGCTTTGCTGGATGACAGCGTCGCCGATGTTGATGCTTGGCTCGCCGAAGAAGTGCGCGACGTTTTCGCCGCGCAGGAAACGGCGGCCTTTATCAATGGCGACGGGGTGAATAAACCGCGTGGGTTTTTGGGGAGCCCGGGATTGGGATCGGTGGATCAGTCGGTCCTAGATACGGACGGCTTGATTGACCTGATCTATGCGCCAGAATCGCGCTATCGCTCTAACGCCAGCTTCGTCATGAACCGCCGCACAATTAATGCCGTGCGTAAGTTCAAAGACG
>CAZSKH010000362.1:0-2210 GCA_964607395.1 uncultured Algimonas sp. | reverse complement strand
GGTCGAGCGTGGGAAGAAAACGGAAAGGCCCATAATCAAAACTCTCACCCGTGATGTTCATATTATCTGTATTCATGACGCCGTGAACAAAGCCCGCCGCCATCCAGCTCGCGACCGTATCGGCGCTGGCTGTCACGACTTGGTCGAACATTTCTGCGGGGGTATTCGCATCTGGATAAAAGTGCTGGATACAATAGCCGCTCAACCGTTCTAACGCATCACGGTCTTCGAAAAAGGCGTGGCGTTGAAACGTGCCAAAGCGGATATGGCTATGCGAGAGACGCGTCAGAACGGCGGCACGGGTGGGCGATGGCTCATCATGCCTTTGCAAGGCTTCATCCGTTTCAATCAGCGCAAAAGCGCGGCTCGTATTCACGCCCAGACTATGCAGGTAATTGGCCGCGAGCACTTCTCGCACCCCGCCCAAAAGCGTCAGGCGGCCATCCCCACTGCGTGAGAACGGAGTTGTCCCAGAGCCTTTGGTTCCGAAATCCAAGAGCTTTCCACCCGCCTCGCATTGCACGAATAAAAACCCGCGCCCATCGCCAATGTCTGGATTATAGTGCCGAAATTGATGCCCGTGATAGCGCAGCGCCAAAGGCTCAGTTAAGCTTTCTGGCAACGGCTCAAACCGCAGAAAATGATCTACGACCTGTTCTGGTGAGAGGTCTAACCCAATCGACTTTGAGAGCGTATCATCAAAATAACGCAGGCCAACCAAATTGAAATCTGCCGGTTTGACAGCATCAAAAAAGCCCTCCCCCAGCGATTCAATGGCTCTTGAGCCTTCAAATTTACTCACTGAGCTGCTGGGATTTTGGGAAATGCCGACGTAGCACATCCGCCGCGTCTAGAGGTAAAGACTTCGCCTTTGGGAAAGCGCGGGCAAAGTTCAAAAAACCATGGGGCATGGATTTTTCGTGGTGATAAGTCACCTCGCATCCATGTCGAGCCAGCTTATCCGCATAGAGCTTGCCCTCATCGCGCAAAGGGTCGAGCCCCGCCGTTAGAACATAAGCGGGCGGCAGGCCCTTCAAATCCGTCTCCAATAACGGCGAGAGCCGCGTGTCCGACGCATCTGCGCCCGCCACATAATGCTCATCGATGAACTTCAGCGCCATAAAGCCGAGTTGCAGCCAATCCTGCGGGCCGGGCTTGGGAGGTTTAAACTCGATGAGCTGCATGAGTGGATAGAGCAGGATTTGGCTTTTGATCTGGGTCCGGTATTTTTGCGCCAAAAAGGCAGCCATATTCCCGCCCGCGCTATCTCCGCCAATGGCGATATTTTCCGGATCAATGCCGAAGTCTTCCAAACCCTCTCCCGCCAGCGCCCATTGCAGCACAGTCTCACAATCCTCTGGTCCGGCGGGATAAGGATGCGCCGGGGCCAAGCGGTAATCGACGGAGAGAACCCGGCAGACAGCGCCATTGGCAAGCCGCCGCGCAATGCCCTCATGGGTTTCGACATCACAGGTCACGAAACCACCGCCATGAATATAGATCAAGCATGGCCCGCTGGGGTCATCCGCGCCGTAAGGCACATAAAGACGGCAAGGAATGGCCGCCTCGCCCTCACCCACATTGAAATTCTCTGTGCGCGCCATACGCGGACCCGGCGTATCAAATTGATTGGTGACGCGGCGAAAGCTCTCTTGGAAGAGATTTATCTGATCCGGCTCAAACTTAAACTTCGCCAGCTGTTGCTGGAACACAGATGATTTCGGTTCCTCACCGGATAGCTCGTCTTTTGTTGACGCTTTGCGCTGCGTCATACGTGTTATAAAATTATCGGCCATTTTTATCTCCGGCACACAGCCCTTAACCCAAAAGACATGGGGTGAAATTCTTTAGATTCAACATATACGCGGTCATGCCGAGAAGCCGCCATTGTCCAGAAAAGCCTGTTCCTCAGGCAAGGTTTCGCGTCCTAAGATCTTATTGCGATGCGGAAAGCGGCCGAAACGGGAAATGATATCCCTATGAATTTTAGCAAATTTCAACGTACCTTCATCGTCCAACCTGGCATCTGCCAAGCGCACGCACGCCTCTTGGTCATCCAAGAGCTCGCTATGCATGAAGGGCATATAGGCAAAGGGACGTTGTTTCTGCGGTAGATGAATATCAGTCTTTCGCGCAATCATACGCTTCGCCGCAGCAAGCGCATATTTATCCCAAGCAAAGGCAGCCGCCGTGTCCCGGTACATATTTCG
>CAZSKH010000361.1:0-2216 GCA_964607395.1 uncultured Algimonas sp. | reverse complement strand
ATGTGGTTCCACGAAGAAATTCGCGTCGATCAGTGGATTTATTATCATATTGACAGTCCTCGCTCTGCGCGGTCGCGCGGCTTTAATCGCGGCAGTTTTTATACCGAAGATGGACGCTTGATTTGCTCCACTGCGCAAGAAGGCTTGATGCGCGTTGTGGGTGAGCGCGAGACATAGGTATAGGCTTGCTGCCAATCGCGTGGTCAGCTGAAGGGTATGTTTGGGCAATTAGGACTGCCCGCAGGGTCAGCACTCCACGACGGAGTACCGAAAGTAAAAAAGTGTTTCTCGCAAAGGCTAACCCTGCGGCAGTGGTTGTTGATGAACCGGTTCGTGCAATTCGCTTCGCGAAATGCACCAGGTCCCGCAGTTTGCCGTTCCGGTCAGAATTATCCGTTTTATTGGATAAAACCCGAGTTTAACAACAAGCGGTCTACTCTCAGCTCAAAAGACCCGGCACAACTCCCAGCGTTACCTAGAGCGCTCAGTCCCACTGTCCTTCAAACCAGCTAGTGCCATTTCCTGAAGAGAAAATGCACCAGCGCGATATTTCAAAAACACCGCACCAGCCAACGATCGCTTGCCTGTCCCGTGTTCGAAAGAACGAGTTAAATATGCAGGTGAAATAGGGATGTGCGGATGGAGTTTTTTTAAGTTTTTTATAAGCGGTTGAAAGCGCTCAGTATTTTATAAGTGGCAAGGTGTTTGAAACGAGGATTAAGTTTCAAAATCACTCCTAAATGCCGTCATTGCAAGACACCGTTCTTGCAATCCATCTGTAATTTACCCGTGGATCACAAGAACGAGTCTTGTGATGGCGAAGGAATAAAGGGAGAGAAAAAACTGACTAAAACGCCCCAAACCACCCCCAACCCTTGGACAATTAAATTCCCCTATGTCACACTCTCCGTAACTAACCCCTGAGGACCTTATGAAAAACCTATTTGATGTGACCGGTAAAATCGCAGTCGTGAGCGGCGGATCTAGCGGTATTGGCTTTATGATGGCGCAAGGCCTGTTGGAAAACGGGGCGAAAGTTTACATCACGGCGCGAAAAATCGGCCAATTGGAAGACGCTCAAAAGGAATTATCTGAATTCGGCGAATGCGTCGCAATTCCGTCTGATTTGTCCACAGTTGAAGGCATTGAAGGGTTCGTCGCAGAACTCAGCAAACACGAAAATAAGCTAGATATCCTGATAAATAATGCCGGAGCGGTTTGGGCTGCGCCCCTTGATAGTTTCCCCGAAGAAGGTTGGGACAAGGTCATGGATATTAACATCAAGGGCCTGTTCTTTATGACGCAAAAATGCCTGCCTTTGCTGAAGGCCGCTGGAACGCCGGAAAGCCACGCGCGCGTCATCAACATTGCCTCCATCAACGGCCTGCGAAATTCCGGTATGCCGACATATTCCTATACGGCCAGTAAGTCTGCCGTCGTGCATTTGACAACGCATCTGGCGACGGATTTGGTCGGCGATAACATCCTCGTCAACGCCATCGCGCCCGGATATTTCCCAAGCAAGATGACGAAATCCATTACGGAAAATGAAGCGATGACGAAATATGCGCTAACCAAAATTCCGGCAGGCCGCATGGGCACACCGGAAGATATTGCAGGAACCGCGCTTTATCTGTCCTCCCGCGCATCAGAATTTACATTCGGGCAAACCATCGCGATTGACGGCGGGCAGATTTCTACGGCGTAAATTTATAAAAAAATGCTATAGATCTAATAGAAAACAAGTATTGCACCTGTAGCCAATCTCGACGTAGTTTTGGCTATGGGCATTTTTTCATCCAGATATCGCTTCCATTTGAATGAGTCAGACTGGTGGATACGCTTGGCCGTCACCTCAGTTGGGTTGTCCTATAAGGTTAAAATTGACGGACAGCTATTGCTTGACGAAAGACGTGAGCAAACGAGCCAGGAAATTTTGACGCCGCAATCTCTCCACGTCACACATGACAACAAGGACTATAGACTCGAGATTGGCCCCGTCAGTGCGTTCGGTTACGGCGTTCATGTTTACGATCAAAATCGACTAGTCCATCGTTATAAGAACCGTGACTTCGTCACGCTCCGCCGCCACGAAAAACTATTTTCCCAAATGGATAAATATTTCGGATGGATGGGGAAATTTATCCAAGAGGATACCCGTCCATTCTGGAAAACGATAACCGAGGCCCTGATTATTGGCGGGTCTGTTGGAGCGA
>CAZSKH010000360.1:0-2224 GCA_964607395.1 uncultured Algimonas sp. | reverse complement strand
TCGCCCTGATAGGTAAAGGCCAGCTCTGCGCCTTGCGCCGCGAGCTGCTGCGCGATGGCCCAAGCAATAGAGTTCTTATTCGCGACGCCCATAATGAGCCCACGTTTGCCCGCCATTAAAGTGCCGGTTGGGAAAGTTTGATCTGCCATGGGTCTCTCTATTTTTTAAATTTACGGCTTAAACTTTGCCGAAAATGACGCTGCCATTTGTTCCGCCAAATCCAAAGCTGTTGGACATTGCGGTTTTGACTTCGGTCTCGACCATGTCTGTCGCGATATTAATCGCTGGAATTTCTGGGTCGCGGGTTCCGACATTAATCGACGGGGCAACGAAGCCTCTGTCCATCATCAGCAATGTGTAGATCGCTTCCTGCACACCCGCCGCGCCAAGGCTGTGCCCGGTTAAGCATTTGGTGGCGGAGACATATGGCCCGTCTAGGCCAAAGACCCGCTCAATCGCATTGGTTTCCGCGATGTCGCCAACGGGCGTGCTGGTCGCATGGGGGTTGATGTAATCCACCGTTTCGAGACCTGCGCTCTCCAGCGCTTGACGCATAGCGCGTTCCGCCCCTTCGCCGCTGGGCGCGACCATATCATAACCGTCAGAGGTGGCTGCATAGCCCACGACTTCGGCATAGATTTTCGCGCCGCGCGCGACCGCGTGCTCATACTCTTCAAGGACCAACATGCCCGCGCCGCCCGCAATGACAAAGCCATCGCGGTCTTCGTCAAAGGCGCGGCTGGCCTGTTTTGGTGTGTCATTATATTTGCTGCTCATCGCGCCCATGGCATCGAACAAGGACGACATAGACCATTCCAATTCTTCGCCGCCGCCTGCGAACATAATGTCTTGTTTGCCCCATTGGATTTGTTCCGTCGCAGATCCAATACAATGGAGGGATGTTGTGCAGGCTGAGGTGATCGAGAAGTTCACGCCCTTGATTTTAAAGTGGGTCGCCAATGTCGCTGAGACTGTTGAGGACATAGCCTTTGGCACGGCAAATGGGCCAATGCGTTTCGGCGATAGATTTTTTCGCGTAATGTCAGCGGCGCGGACGATTTCTAACGATGACGGTCCGCCTGACCCTGCGATAATACCTGTGCGCGGGTTGGAGACTTGCTCTTCGGACAGGCCTGCATCCGCAATGGCATTTGTCATGGCAACGGCTGACCACCCAGCGGCGTCACCCATAAAGCGGTAGGAGCGTTTGGAGATTATCTCTTTATAATCGCAATCGGGACGCCCGGAGATTTGGCTGCGAAAGCCCAGCTCTGCCATTTTCTCGTCTGTTTCGATGCCGGAGTTTCCAGCTTTCAAATTGGCCGCCACCGTGTCTGCATCATTCCCGATGCAAGAGACAATACCGAGACCGGTAACAACAACACGCCGCATATTATTTATCCTCATTAGGAATGAACAAGCCAACTTTAAGGTCTTTGGTTTTGTAGATTAATTCGTCATCTGCATACATGCGTCCATCGGCAATGCCGAGGACAAGCTTACGTCGGATGGAGCGCTTGACGTCAATTTCATATCGTACTTTTTTAATGTCCGGCATGACTTGGCCTGTGAATTTTACTTCGCCGACGCCTAACGCGCGGCCCCGCCCTTGGCCACCTGACCAGCCGAGCCAGAATCCGACCAATTGCCACATCGCGTCCAGGCCCAAACAGCCTGGCATGACAGGATCGCCAATAAAGTGACAGCCAAAGAACCAAAGCTCTGGATTGACATCCAGCTCGGCAATAATCTGACCTTTTTCATAGGCGCCGCCCGTATCATCAATTTGCGTGATCCGGTCCAGCATCAGCATGGGCGGGGCAGGGAGTTTCGCATTGCCTTCGCCAAAGAGCGAATGTTTCCCGCTAACGATCAGATCGTCATAATCATATGAAGATTGAATTTTTATCATAAGTCGGTGTCCCGCAATTGAGTTGTCTGAACATAAGGGGCTTTGAAACGCATATCAATGAATAGCGGGGGGAATTGCGGGGCGTATGGGGGAAAAGTTTGGGTAGGTTTAGAAAGGCTGACAATCGCCCAAGCGAGAGGGCTTGCAGCCCCCGTTGAAACTTTTGTTTCAACATGAGTGACTGCCGAAGCCATGAATAAAGCAGGACATGCCCGCAGAGTTGTCTTCCCGATGGAATACCGGAAAGAAAAGTTAGTTTTGTTTTACGCGAAGACGATAACTTGGGGTGCTAAGTCCAAGTCATAAACCCTG
>CAZSKH010000359.1:0-2228 GCA_964607395.1 uncultured Algimonas sp. | reverse complement strand
TTACAATCGCCGTCCGTCCGCGCAGATCCATCGCCAGTGGCCGCGCTATGATCAGGACTATAGCAGTCCTCGATCCACTCATAGACATTGCCATGCATGTCATGGACACCAAACGCATTCGCCGCATATTGACCCACTGGCTGCGTCTTACGCAAATACGGCCCCTTTGCACCGGACCCGTATGGCGCGGTTCCGTTAAAATTCGCATCTTGCGCACTCAAGTCATAGCCATTGCTGAACGGAGCATCTTGACCAGCGCGCGCGACATATTCCCACTCGGCTTCAGACAACAGGCGGTAATTTTGACCTGTTTTTCCATTCAACCATTTTAGGAAATTTTTCGCGTCATCAAAACTCACATCAATGACCGGACGTTTTCCGCGCCCCCATCCCTTATCTTTGGGCTTATGACCGGCACAGCCGCCGGAACTGACACATTTATCCCAGTCGTCAAAAGTGATTTCATATTTACTGACTTCGAATGGATAGCTGATATATGTATCCCGAAGCGGCCCTTCATGTCTTTTGCGCTTTTTCTCAAAATCTGGAGACCCCAACTTGCCCGCACCCGGATTTATAACAACCATTTCAATACCCATCGGCGAGCTACCCGCCGTTACAGGGGCGACTGCCGGGGGGGTGTCAACGATAGCCGCAGCTCTGGCGGCTTCGCGTTCTGCGGCACGGCGCTCTGCACGCTCTTTCAAAATCTGCTTGGGGTAGCTGTCGACGACCTCAGGGGCATCTTGGGAAACTGCAACAGAAGGGATCATCAGAGCGGAGCCCATACAGCCTAGGACCAATGTCGTTTTCAAGATTGTCATCATATTTCCTTCTCATATCCCAGCGACGATCTTTAAATTGTCCGTCCACAGGCGACAACATAATTGGCTGAACCGATGAAAACCGAATTAACGTCACTCAACTTTGGAGTTCACTCGAAAATTTCCGGAATGCGCCTGTCCTGAGCTTTATTCTAGAGGTCGGTCGATTTCTGTCAACCTCACTTTGCAAACTCTCGACACGAAACGCAGGTCAAAAAACACACTAAAACAGGCAAGAGACTAAAATTCTAGTGCTCGTGCCCCGGATTTGTGCGCGCAAGTTTTCGCATTAAGCCCGGCCAGATGAGATTATCCCCCATTCCCGGGATAAACGCCGCTGCACCCTGTTGATAAACACGGTCCGCCATATCTTGGGGTTCTTCAACCAAAAGGTCTTCGTGGCCCGCACTTTGTGCAAATATTTGAGCTTTGCAGGCGTTTTCCAGAAAATACATTCGCAAGAACGCCGTCCCGCACGTCGGCCCGACCGTCAGAGTGCCGTGGTTCCGCAACATAAGAAAGGATTTTGAACCTAGGTTTTTCACAATACGCTCGCGTTCATCCAGCTCCAACGCGATGCCCTCATAATCGTGATAGGCTAGATCATTATAGACCTGCATCGCCATTTGTGTGTAGCGCCTCAGCCCCTTTTTTTGCGCGCTGACAGCCATTCCGTAAGGTGTGTGAACATGAATGACGCAGCCTGCATCGGCCCGCGCGTTGTGAACGGCGGAGTGAATTGTGAACCCTGCCGGGTTGATAAAATAGGGCGTCTCTTGGCAAACTTTTCCATCGCCATCGATTTTTACCAAGGCAGAGGCCGTCATTTCATCGAACATGACGCCATAAGGGTTTATCAGGAAACGATGCTCTCCGTTTTCATCCGGCAGACGCGCCGAAATATGTGTGAACACCAAATCGGTCCAACCGTGCATAGCGCAGAGTCGGTAAGTCGCCGCCAATGTTTTACGAATTTGCCATTCGCGCTCAGACACTTTGCCTTCTAAGCGCTCAACCTGGGTAGGATCAGGAATATTAAAACCTGACATAACTTCAAGGGCACCAGCCGGGTCATTTTCTGTCTGTGCGTTCATCTCGATCTCTCCGTTTTTCCCTTGATAGCTTGCAGGTCAAATTTAGCAAGGTGCCGGCCAACCAGGGCCGACCATGGCTGACCACTGGTTCATTAAAATTTTAGCTTATGGTTAACCAAACTTCGAGACGGCAATACCTAAAGAACGGAAGCTGGCTCCACCCAGTCTAAACCTTGCGCGTCAGCAACCGCTTTTATTGTCAACTTGCCCTCGCAGACATTTAGGCCGTTCAACAAATGTGCATCTTCGCGCATGGCGTTTTTCCACCCCAAACGAGCGATGCGTTTGGCGTAATACAGAGTCGCGGCAT
>CAZSKH010000358.1:0-2237 GCA_964607395.1 uncultured Algimonas sp. | reverse complement strand
TCGTGGAGGTTCGCATTGACGGCGAAGACGTCTGGCGTCCTGCGGTCGCCAATACTGGCAATCGCCCAACAGTGGACGGAGAGGAAGCCCGCTTAGAGGTCCATTTGCTAGACTTTAACAGAGATCTTTACGGGCAATTGATTGATGTGCGTTTCCGCAGCTTTATTCGCGCTGAGCAAAAGTTCGAAAGTTTCGATGATTTGAAACGTCAAATCATGAGAGACGCTGATGGGGCCAGAGCCATTTTGGGAGTTGGCCCTTAGCGCATTCCCTATAGTCCAAAGCTGATTTAGGATGTCCACTCGTTCCCAGTTGTTAACAATAGTTTTTAACCGGGCCTTCATATTGAACGATTAGCGTCGCCGTTCGTTGTTGAGGATAGTCCGTTGCGAGAGTCTGGAATAAAAGAAATTATGCAGGATATTATGACGGTTTTGGCCGTCGGTATCTTTGCGGACAAAAAGATTCACTCAAGCGAAATTAAAGTTTTCATTGAATCCGTATCGCGCGTTAAATTATCAAACCACGCCCTGCCAATGATATCAGAGGCAAAAGCCCTGACATGGTACGAAATGAATAAAGACATTGTGCGCGATAAATTCGCTGGCCCAAGATCAGAGTTTGATGGGTGGTTTGTTCCGATTTTAACGCAGGTTGGCAAACATGCAGATAAAGACGCCTTTATGAAATTGCTGGATAAAATATTTATCGCGGACAATGAACTTCACATCAGCGAAACCGCGCTTAGCGTGCTAATTCGGCGTGTATGGGGATTGGCCGAAGCTTAGTTTTACGCCGTTATCGCGGCTTCGACTTGATCCAGACGATCTTTGCCGAAGAACATCTCGTCCCCGACAAAAAACGTTGGCACCCCGAAAACACCGCGTGCAACAGCCGCGTCTGTATTCTCGGCGAGTTTGGATTTCACCGCCGCGTCTTGGGTCGAGGCCAGTAGGTCTGCGCCGTCCAATCCCGCCGCCGTCATAACTGCGCTGAACACCTCTGGGTCACTCATGTTCGCTCCATCTTCCCACATAGCTGCCAGGCCGGCTTTGACGTAACTATCCAAAACCACGGTTTGCTTTGCCGTAACTGCGCCCCGCATGAGAAGGAGCGTATTCACGGGGAAATGGGGGTTCATTTTGAACTTGGAAAGACCGTGAAGCGTGATGAAACGCGTCATTTCTAGCCGTTCATAATCCAGCTTACCCTTTACATTGCCATAGGCCATCCACGGCGCTTGATTGTTTGTGAGTTTGAAAATACCGCCAAGCAGACAAGGCGAAATATCCAGATTCGCGCCTGTCCGAGCCAATATTGGCTGCAAGCCATGCCATGCAAGATAGGCGTTCGGGCTTCCAAAATCGAAAATGAACTCTACTGTTTTCATTATTTTTAGTCCTCAGAATTTTTCCGACCAAGGCCGCAAATCCAGCTCATGTGTCCAAGCTGTCCGGGGTTGCTTATGTAGCATCACATAATTCGCTGCGACATGGTCCGGATTCAGGATCGCGTCTTGCGCGCGTTTGGCATCGACATCGGGCAGCATATCTCGGATGAAATTCGTATCAATTGCGCCGTCAATGACGACATGGGCAACGTGGATATTCTTTGGACCTAATTCGCGGGCCATGGATTGTGCCAAAGCGCGAAGGGCGAATTTGGCACTGGCAAATGCGGAAAACCCCGACGCCCCGCGCAGGCTCGCCGTCGCGCCTGTGAAAATGATTGTGCCGCGCCCGCGCGGGAGCATGACTTTCGCGGCCTCACGCCCCGTGAGGAAACCCGCAAAACTGGCCATTTCCCAAACCTTGCGGAAAACCCGTGAGGTGGTTTCCGTGATCGGAAACCGCACATTCGCGCCAATGTTGAAAACGACTACTTCCAGCGGGCCGATATTGGTTTCAATATTTTCGAACAGCGCCGTCAGGGCCTCTTCATCGCGCGCATCCACAGGGTAAGCGCTCGCCTGTCCGCCATTTGCACGGATGTCTTTCGCGAGCGTTTCAAGTTTTTCAGTGTGGCGAGGGCGACGGGAGAGACAAACATGCAGGCCTTCGCGGGCAAAGGCGCGAGCGATGGCCGCACCTGTATCATCTCCGCATCCAATGATTAAGGCCGTTTGGATCATGGACCAAGGTTAGGGCAGATAGCGCTGCAATGACAGACCTGGGGTCGAATAGGCGCTATTCGCCTTTATAGATGACCCCGCCTTTCATGACGAAATCGACGTCCAT
>CAZSKH010000357.1:0-2272 GCA_964607395.1 uncultured Algimonas sp. | reverse complement strand
AGGCGGGCGGCGCGCGTATTCGGAAGACCGACAAACGTCTGCAAAAATTAGCCGCAAATTTTGGCTTGCCACTGACTGCCGATACCTCGCGTTTCGAAGATGACGCCTATTGGATAGACGGGACCCGCGCGAGTTCTTCAGACGCCGTCAAAATGAAACCCAGAGGTCACATCGGTCCCTTCATTCCGGATGTCTCTGACCGACTTATCAGCGGCGGCGCGCAAAGATTACCGGAAGCCATGGCGAATAGCCTCCTCAATTGGCCCGTTTTAAAGACCTATATCAAATCTATTTCCTTGACCGAAACCGAGGTTTCAGCCACCGACCATACAGGCCGGATCTGGCGCGGGCAAAACATGGTCTGCTCTCTGCCGTTTGGTGCATTACGGCATTTGCAAATCAATGGCCCAATAACGGATGCGCAAAAAACGCTCATCACCAGACTGCCCTATGTGCAAAATCTCCAAATCCATTTTCGCGCAAAAACACCGTTTTGGGAAAAGGACGGCCTGCCTGCGGATATGTGGACAGACGGCCCCGCCGGACACATTCGCGCCAATCGGGATACATCGGGGAAACCCACAGGATTATTTCAGGCCGCGCTTTATGGCGACCAAATAGAGACGCTGTATCAGGGCGGCGCAAAAGGATTGCAGCAACGGTTCCGGGCAGAGTTAAACCGGCTGCGGCCCTCGACCTATGCGGCGATAGAGGTTCTGGAGGTCGTGAATTGGACGAAAGATAATCGCGCGGCTGGCGGAGCCTATGTGCAAAATCCTACCGCCGAAATCATGAGCCCCCCCATTGGCAGATTGCATTTCGCTGGCTCGCATTTGGGCGTCGAGGCCAATGGTATGGAGGGCGCATTAGAATCTGCGGAGCGCGCCGCCGCTGCGATTTTGTCCTAGGGCCGACGGCCCGCAAATAGGATCACGAGACCCACGGCCCAGCTGCCCCATTTTTCAACCACATCGGCCAGCGCGCCGTCAATGCCATAAGCCGTCACCGCGACAAAAAAGCCAGCCACAATCGCCGCGAATTTAAACGCGTCCCGAACACCCATCCCCAAACAACTCACGATGAGAACCGGGCCAAAAGCCGCCCCTAATGCCACCCAAGAAAACAACACGCGGCTAAAAATTTCCTGCGGCAAAAACAGCGTGAGAAACACGGCAATCACCGCGACGCCCACCATTGCCAATCGCCCGAACAAGAGCGCCTGTTTCGGGTCTGCATAGGAAACGCCGCTATCATGAGACACAGCAGAGGCCGCCGCCAAGAGCAAGCTGTCTACTGTCGACATCACAGCGGACAGCACGGCCGCAATCACGACGCCCGCCAAAACAGGTGGCAGATAAGTTTGCGCCGCGGCAAAAAACAAACTCTCCCCGCCCGTATCGATTTGTAAGGCGCGCCCTGCAAAAGCCAAACAGATAAGCCCAGAATAAATCACCACGCCCCAACCAATCGTGATCGCCGCAGCTTTTTTTCGCTCGGATTGCGTCCGCACCGCCATAATGCGGTTGAGCAGTTGCGGCTGGCCCAATGCGCCGAGGCCTGTTCCGAATAATCCCATCGCCACGCCAATTCCCGCCATCCCGACAGCGCCATTTGTAAAACTAAGATAATCATGAGTCTCGCGCGTGTGAATGATCTCCATCACGGCCCCCACGCCCCCTGCCGCCATAACGGTCGCCACGGGCACGAGAATACAGGCGATCATCATCACGCCCGCTTGCAGCGCATCAGTAATACTCGCCGCCCAAAATCCGCCCAGCAAACAATAGGCGACGATAACGAGGGCTCCAATTATGACGGCTTCCGCGATGCCCAATCCAAAGACTTCATCCAGCGCATTTCCGGCGGCTTGAAACTGGCTGGAGATATAAAACACAAAGCAAAATAATATAAGCCCGGCGCAGAGCAATCCCGTCGCCCGTTTCAGCGAACCGCCCATGCCGTCAGTAATAAAGTCAACAATGGTAATATGCCCCTTGGCCGCCGTCTCCGCATTTAACTTTGACCCCATGACGAGCCAGGTCAGCAGATAGCCGCCAAAAATTCCGGGCACCAACCACAGGCCCACCGCGCCTTGGGTGAAGACCATCCCTGTAAAGCCCAGCAAGACCCACGCCGAACTGGTCGAGGCCGCATAAGACAATCCCGCCGTCCAAGCGCCCAGCCCGCCGCCTTCGCCGCCGCTGGCGAGGAAGAAGTCGGATTCATCCGAGACACGCTTAGACGCCCAAAACCCCACGCCAAGCAACACGAG
>CAZSKH010000356.1:0-2272 GCA_964607395.1 uncultured Algimonas sp. | reverse complement strand
AAAAGTATATTAGAATTAAAGACTTGGACCTCAACATTGCTGCTGGGCGCGTTCTTCGCAATCAAACCTTCCAAACCACCAATATCACGTTCGACACGGATATCGACGTTCAGCAATTCACGGCCATCATGGCTGTAAAAATAGACGTTGGTTTGACCGGCTTCCTTGCCGATTAGCATGGTTCGGCGAGAGGTATGCACGACCGCCTCGACGACTTCGGGATTGGAGACAATAACGTCCATCACGTTTTCAGGCAATTCGATAACGGTCGATTTGGAGAATGGCAGAACAATCGAGCGATTATTCATTCCACTTCCGGGTTGCTGGATGGAGACGTGTGACGATGTATTTTGAATATCGGAATATGACCGCGTTCCAGCCTCTCCCGGTGCGCAAAGGAAACCAAGTGACCCCAACACCGCAAGTGTAGCGGTCGTTGTCTTCCGAATTTGGCGAGATGTGAGTATTTTCATGTCGTATCCGCCCTAGTTTCTTTGCTGCAAGGCAACGGGTGACGCCTCACCATTTCGGTAAATCGTCAAAGTGCTCGGCGCAGGTTCGACGCCTTCGCGCGCGACAACGGCGGAGCTTCTGCCTCTATATCCAGAGCCTGTGACGCCGCGGAGCGTCAGATAAAGGTCGCCATACCCTTCGGCTTCTTGAAGAAGCTCGGCATCGGATTGGGACAGTTCAAATGTCGCTGTCGATCCGGGGATGGCCGCGCCAGACTCAGCGCCAGTTGTAAATGTTTGGTCAATGGCGAGAACTTTGACGTTCTCGAATAAGGTTTGCGCCACATATAGGCTTGTGCGCTCGGCCGATCTTTGTGTCCCGGCTGGTGAGGTATCGCGAGGAATAGGAAAGTTCTCGCGAATAATCACGTCAACACGGTCGCCCGGTTGGATAAAGCCGCCCGCCGCCGTATCGACGCTAATCCGCGTTGTCACGGCGCGCATGCCAGGCTTAAGGAGAGCCGCCATAATACCGCTATCGCCAGCCATGATGACTTTGGCGCGCGTCAAGGTTTCGCCTTGCGCCAAAGGCTGACGGGCAAGTGAATTTATAAATTCGGATTTGGCATCAGGCTGATCATCCATATTGATGAGGTTTGCTGTTAGAGCTTCCGCGGGCCACTTAATGCTGGTCAGCATATCTTCCGTGATGCGTTGCCCAGTGGAAAGATCTGCATCAATGGCCAGGACCGGCGCATATTCAACCTCCTCTATGACAACCTCAGGGGCTGCCGCCGGTTGAGCCGGCGCAGGTGTAGCTGCGCCAAGGTTCTGCATCGCGTAGAAGACCCCGCCGCCCAACAGCACCATCGCGCCCAATATGATAATCTTTCTGGTTTCCATATTTCCTCGCCACATTGGCTGCCGCTTGAGACAATAGAATCACAAGCGTGCTAAAGCATGGTTAATGGATAGACACCGAGGAGTTGGGAAAGGGTTAACGTCGTAGGTCAAATCTGCGGCCAGAGCAGAAATTTGGGGTTTTTTGAACTTAGGGACTGACTTCAGCCTATGAAAGCAGCCTTAAGTTGCCGAGCAGAGTTGTGGTCAAAGCCGCAAAACGCCCAATTTACGCGATTAAAGGCCCAAATGACGGATTTAGACGCCGAGGGCAGCCCTGAACATTTGGCTCTGAGGCAAAGTTGCAATAGCGCCAGCCGCGAGGGCGAGGCCATAAGGAATCTTTGTCTCATCTCGGAACATTGTGTGCGCCCATTGGCTGGTCATGATGCGGACCGGGATAAATTTACGGCCCATGATAATACCAAAGGTCAAAACCCCGCCAAACAGGGCCGTATAAATCATATACATAAAGGCATCAGGCCAGGTGAACCAAAAAGCTGTCGCCGCGAGAAGCTTTGAATCGCCGCCGCCCATCCATCCAAATGCAAACATCGCAAAACCAACGGCAAATAAGACAAGGCCAACGGTCAGATGCTCAAGGAAAAGCGGTACGCCGGCCCAAGTGAAAGGCACCATCACGAAATAAGCCGCGAGTACGATCAAAGGAATACGATTTGGTATCTTCATGGCATTTGCGTCATTCAACGCGGCCATTATCTGCGGGGTTGCAAATATGAAGAAAAGGAGTGCGGGTAGAAGCATTTTAGAGGTCCACAATTTTATGTGACCTTAGAACAAGAGGCTTAATATCAGGTTTATGTTGACCCGGAACCGGGAGCAAAAGCTGTCGCCATTTCGCCGTCTACATCCGAGAAAAGTCCGGTGACTGACGTGCCAAATGCTGTCGCGCCGACAAC
>CAZSKH010000355.1:0-2296 GCA_964607395.1 uncultured Algimonas sp. | reverse complement strand
AAAGTGCCCAATAATTGGCCGGGCAGCGCGCTCGAATATAAACGCCGTTACAAGACCCCAATTTGGGAGCATTACGAGATTAGTTAATGACCACACTTCGTTATAAAATGTTTGAAACCATCCTGCGCCTCACCAAGGCAGATCGTATGCTCGCGAAGACGATGGACGGCGCGCCGAACCGGGTGGCGAAACTGCCGGGCGGTTTGAAAAACCGCTCAGAGCAAATCGAGATTGACGGTCAAACGGTTTGGATAATTCATCCGAAGTCAGGTCCAAGCGAGGCGGCCTATGTCCACTTCCACGGCGGGGCTTACATCCTGGGTTTGATGTCGCAGCATTTCGGCTTGGCGGCGCAGCTGTCTGAACGCGCAGGCGTAAGCGTCCTACTGCCCGATTATCCCTTGGCCCCAAAGGCTGAGGTCGGAGAGATTACAGAGTTTGCCAATCGCGTTTTTGACTATGCCGCCGAGCGCTGGCCATCCGTAAAAATAGGCGGGGGCAGTGCGGGCGGAAATTTGGCACTGGCCCTTGCGCTGCATCGAAAGCGCGAAAGCCTGTCACAACCAGACCATATCCTCCTCATGTCGCCATGGGTCGATTTAGAGATGGCGCACCCTGCCAATGACGGCCCCAGCGACGAAGTGTGTTTTTCCGATGCCACCGATTTGCGCCGTGCGGCAAAACTCTATGCGGGAGATGTGCCTGTCACGGACCCGCGGGTCAGTCCGACATTTGCGGATTTATCAGGCCTCGCCCCGACCACGATTGTGACGGGGGATGTGGACCTTTTGCATACGGATATTCTGGCCTTTGCCGAGAAAGCGAAAGCTGCGGGCATATTATCTAAACTTGCGGTTTACGGGACCATGGGACATATTTTTATGCTCTATCCCACGCCCGACCGCGAAAGCGCGCTGATTGAGATGAGCGATATTCTAAAGGCCTAGTTCATTTTTGTATTTTGCCAGTCTTGGATTTAACTTGAAACCGCCTGCGGAGTTGTCACAACTAAATTAAATAAAAATATCGTCAGGGGGTACTCAATGACACTTCAGGCTTATGATTGGATTTCCTATCACGCGGCGACGACGCCAAATAAGCGGGCGATGTTTGACCTCGCGAGTGGGCGGGATTTCTCCTACGCGCAGATGCATGACCGCGTCGCGCAAGTGGCGGGGATGTTGCGGGACAAAGGTATTCAGCCGGGAGACCGCGTTGCGTTTTTATGTCTCAATACAACGGATGTCATGGAGTTGGTCTTTGGCTGCTGGCGGGTTGGCGCGATCGCTCTCGCGCTGAATTTCCGGCTGACGCCGCCTGAACTGGCGTTTATCTTAAACGATTCTGAGGCGACCATGGTTCTGGTCGATGCGCCTTTTGCGCCGCTCGCGGAACCCACCAAGGGCCTGACCAAGGTCAAACATTGGGTCATGACAGACGGCGTTGGCGGGGATAGCGAATATGAGCAAGGCCTCGCGGCTGCGACGCCCGACTATGATTACCACCCGCAGAGCCTCGAAGATCAATGCCTCTTGATGTATTCATCTGGAACAACGGGCTCGCCAAAGGGCGTGATTATTACCCATGCGATGTTGGATTTCACGGCGTCCTCGGCCATTCGTTTAGGCGAGACGGGACCATCCGATGTGTCCCTAAATAATATGCCATTGTTCCATATTGGCGGTCTGAATGTGACCGCGCTGCCATCAATCTGGATTGGCGGAACCTGTATTATCATGCGCATGTTTGATCCAGAAGCGACAATCAAAGCGATCTCCAATCCGGACCTCGGTATCTCTGTGATGTTCTGTGTGCCTGCCGCCTATAACGCCATGAAAGCGCATCCGGCGATGGAGACGGCAGATTTCTCACGCATTAATCTCGCGCTCTGCGGGGCGGAAACGGTTCCAGAAGCCCTCATTAATTGGTGGGGCGAGCATGGGATTATCATCCAAGAAGGTTACGGCATGACGGAAACGGCGGCCGCCGGAACCATGCTGCTGAAATCGGATATTCCCGAGCGTATTGGGTGGGCGGGGCGCCCGCTTATGCACTCACGTATCAAAATTGTCGATGAAAATGGCATCGAGGTTCCGCGCGGAACGCCGGGCGAAATCTGGTTCAAAGGCCTCGCTATTACGCCGGGATATTGGCGCAACCCCGAAGCCAATGCGAAAAGCTTCACCGATGGCTGGTTCCATTCCGGCGATATCGGCATCATGGATGAACAGGATTATGTCTCCATCGAGGACCGCGTGAAAGATATGTATATCTCTGGCGGAGAGAACGTCTATCC
>CAZSKH010000354.1:0-2303 GCA_964607395.1 uncultured Algimonas sp. | reverse complement strand
CGAGCGGTTCTTGAACCCGGAACGTGTATCCATGCCCGATTTCGATATTGATTTCTGTCAGGAGCGCCGCGGCGAAGTCATCGATTATGTCCGCCAGAAATATGGCGATGGGCAGGTCGCGCAGATCATTACCTTCGGGACGCTGCAAGCCCGCGCGGTTGTGCGCGATGTTGGCCGCGTGATGCAAATACCGCTGGGGCAGGTCGATAGATTGGCCAAACTCGTGCCGTCCAATCCGGCCAATCCCGTGACCTTGCAACAAGCCATCCGGATGGAAAAAGGCTTGCAGGAAGCCCGAGACTCAGAGCCCAAAATTGCGCGGCTCCTCGATACGGCGCTTAAGCTGGAAGGGCTTTACCGCAACGCCTCCACCCATGCGGCGGGCGTCGTGATTGGGGATAGACCGCTCACGCAGATCGTCCCGCTCTACCGCGACTCGCGCTCCGAAATCGGCGCGACGCAATTCACCATGAAATGGGCGGAAAAAGCTGGGCTGGTCAAATTTGACTTTTTGGGTCTGAAAACTCTGACCGTGATTGATCGGTGTATTGGTTATCTCATAAAACAAGGCATTGAACTGGACCCGGAGACGCTCCCGACGACCGTCCCGAAAGCTTACAAGCCACTCGAAGAAGGGCTCTCTGCGGGGGTGTTTCAGTTGGAAAGCTCAGGCATGCGCGATGTCCTGCGCAAGCTTAAACCGGATAGTATTGAGGAATTAACCGCGCTTATCTCGCTCTATCGTCCGGGTCCGATGGCGAATATTCCCGACTATGTGGAACGGAAATGGGGACGGCAGGAGATAAGCTACCCGCATCCGAAACTTGAGACCATTCTCGAAGAGACTTACGGGATTATTATCTATCAGGAACAGGTGATGGAAATCGCCAAAGTGCTTTCCGGTTTTAGTCTCGGCGATGCGGATTTGCTGCGCCGCGCCATGGGTAAAAAAGACCAAGCCGAAATGAACCGCCAAAAGGGCAAATTTATCGACGGCGCGGTGGAACGCGGTGTGGACGCCGATCAAGCCTCCGGGATTTTCGAGCTCGTGAATGAATTTGCGGGCTATGGCTTTAACAAATCCCACGCCGCCGCCTATGCGATGATTACCTTCCGCACGGCCTATCTCAAGGCGCTGCATACGACGGAATTTTTGGCGGCTATCATGTCCTTGGACTTGGCGAATGTCGAAAAACTCGCGCAATTTTACCAAGAAGCCAAGCGCATGGATGTCGAGATCGTGCCGCCCTGTATCAACCGCTCGCAAGCGGATTTTGATGTCGAAGAAGGGGCCGTGCTCTATGCGCTCGGTGCGCTGAAAAATGTGGGCTTGGAAGCTATGAAACATCTGGTCGAGGTCCGCGAGGAGGGCGGGCCTTTCACCTCTGTGAATAATTTTGCGCGGCGTATCGATATGCGGCAAGTCAATAAGCGCGCGATAGAAAATCTGGCGCGGGCCGGGGCATTTGATTGCGTGGAACCAAACCGCGCGATGGTTCTCAAAAATGCGAGCCTCATCCAAAATATCGGAACGCTCGCCGCGCAGGAACGCGATAGCGCGCAAGTGAGCCTGTTTGGGGATGCCACTGTGGAAATCAAAGACCCGGATTTGGAATGGGCGGAACCCTGGTCACAAATGGACAGTCTGGGGCATGAACTTGGGGCCGTCGGCTTTTACCTCGGGGGGCACCCGCTGGACGAGCATATGGACAAGTTGTCCGGCGTCATGTTGGCCGAACGTTTGGAGGAGGCAGGTGCGGGGAATTACAGCGTCGCAGGCGTTGTGCGTAAGAAACAAGAGCGCGTCTCCAAACGCGGCAAACGCTTTGCCTTTGTTGAGCTCTCAGATCCCACAGGTGACTATGAAATCCTATTCAGCGAGAACGTGCTGAGCACGCACAGAGACAAACTCGTGGCCGGGAACATCATCACCGTTCAAGTGAAAGCCGAGCGCAATGAGGGCGAAACGCGTCTCTTTGCGGATGGGGTTAAAATGCTCACCGGCATGTCGGAAAGCCCGTCAGTAGAAAAGGCCCCGAGCGCGCCGGCAGGCCTGAAAATACGTTTACGTCAGGCTGATATCCAAACCTTGGATGAGCTCAAAGCGACGCTCGAAACCTTGCGCAATTCCCCCTATCAGATGAGTGGATATATTGAGCTCATTCTCCCCTTGAGTGAAAAACGCGAAGCAGCTTGGCGTCTCGACGGACGCTGGGCCATCGATCCCTCCATCCGCAAGGCCATCAAAGCCAATAGTGCGGTGGAAACCATCATGGAAATCGCGGCTTGATGATTTTATGTCG
>CAZSKH010000353.1:0-2304 GCA_964607395.1 uncultured Algimonas sp. | reverse complement strand
AGGTCCTTAGCGGGAGTAGAATTCCACCGTTAGATTTGGTTCCATCACAACCGGATACGGCACTTCGTCAAATGATGGCGTGCGCGTGAAGGTCGCCTGCATCCCTTTCGGGTCAACAGACACATAGTCCGGAACTTCTCGCTCAGACGATTCGAGAGCTTCCAGAACAAGCGCCATTGTGCGGGATTTTTCGCGCACTTCGATGACGTCGCCTTCTTTGCAACGGTAAGACGGGATATTGACCTTTTTGCCGTTCACAAGAACATGCCCGTGATTGACGAACTGACGCGCGGCAAAGACGGTTGGTACGAATTTCGCGCGGTAAACGACAGCATCCAAACGACGCTCTAGCAGACCAATCAGGTTTTCAGAGGCATCGCCCTTCATCCGTGTCGCTTGGTCATAAGTCTTACGGAACTGTTTTTCCGTGATGTTGCCGTAATAGCCTTTGAGCTTTTGCTTGGCGCGGAGCTGCGTACCGAAATCGGAAAGCTTACCGCGGCGGTTTTGACCATGTTGTCCCGGAGGATAAGAGCGCTTGTTCACTGGCGACTTTGGACGTCCCCAGATGTTTTCGCCCATACGGCGATCAATTTTATACTTAGCTGAATGACGCTTAGACATGTGCGTCCTTTCTGTTTTGACGTGGGCCGGCTTACCTCACCTCGAGGCAGCGATTGCAACGGCGGCTCCACACCTTCCCGTAATCCAGGCGCGCTACCTACCGAATTCAGCAGGAGTGTCAAGCCATCCCTTCAGAGAGAAAGCCCCCAAATAGAGGTTGGCATTCCGCAGGATTGGTGACATGCGCGGCCTATGGCGGGTCCGACCAAAAATGCACATATGAGCGACAGCAAAGCCGGCCTTTTGTCTGGCCTTGCCGCCTATACGATATGGGGCTTATTTCCCATTTATTTCGTGGCCGTCAAACAGATCCCGACATTGGAAATTCTCGGCCACCGCATCCTCTGGTCCATCCCCTTTGGTTTTCTCATCCTCCTGTTTCGCAAGCAGCTCGTGGAAACACTGGGCATATTCCGAAAGCCCAAGACAATTGCACTCCTGACCTTAGCCGCGATTGCGCTCGCCGCAAATTGGGGCGTCTATATTTGGGCCATCCAGCAAGATCAGATTTTCCAAGGCAGCCTCGGATATTACATGAATCCCCTTCTCTATGTCCTTGTCGGCGTGGTGTTTTTCAAGGAGGCCATTTCCCGATTGCAGATTTTTGCCGTCCTCCTTGCCACAATCGGCGTCGCCATTTTGACGGTGCAAGGCGGCGTGTTTCCGTGGATATCCCTCTTCCTCGCGGCGAGTTTCACGACCTATGGCGTCTTGCGAAAACAAATCGCGGTGGGCGCGATGCCGGGCCTCTTTATCGAGACCCTCACCCTGCTTCTCCCCGCGCTGATGTTATTTGCCTATTTGATCAATAGTGACACATTGGCATGGGGCGATTTCGGGTGGGAAATGAACGCCCTACTCGTCTTTGCAGGGCCTTTGACCGTGTTGCCGCTCCTTGCTTTTGCTTTCGCGGCGCGCCGTATTTCGCTCTCCGCTTTGGGCATCCTTCAATATATCGGTCCGACCCTCCAATTTGCCTGTGGCATTTATTTCGGGGAAGCCTTCACTCCGGCCCATGCTTGGTGTTTTGGATTTATCTGGCTCGGCGTCGGCGTCTTTGCTTTTGACGCTATTCGGAAATCCCGGCATCCGGTCCAACCCGTTTACCCGACAGGAAGTCACCAAACAGCTCCCCGCCCGGACTCCCAATAAACACGCCCAGCAAATAGATTGCGAACATAATCAAGAGCTGGCCGAGGAAAAGATAGACACCGTCGATCAGCATATTCTGATCCGGGGCCTGCGGGGTTTCTTTCAAATTTTTCCGCCGCGCCGAGGCGAAGACAAAAGCTGACAGCAAAGCGAGCAACACAACAAACCAAACGCGAACGCCCAGATAGCCCGCAACACCGCTCAGCAAGAGTAAGACATAACCAATATATTTCATGGGGCGTCTCCTGACGGAATTGGGCGAATGAGTAAAGCCGCCTGTGTGGCAGACATGCGGAATTATTCGTAGCCCCCGTTGAAACTATGGTTTCAACATGAGTGACTACCGAAGGTCAGTATTAAAGCAGGACATGCCCGCAGGAATGGTCTCCCCGATGGAAATACCAAAGGAAGAAAAAAGCTATGTTTTACGCGAAGACGAGACGCTACCCGAAACCGAACTTGCTTGCGCAATTTCGGTTCCTTGCCATTTGATTGCCAATCAAATGGACCGCGTCATTCCTGCGGCGT
>CAZSKH010000352.1:0-2331 GCA_964607395.1 uncultured Algimonas sp. | reverse complement strand
GATAAAAGGGGGTGGTGTCACCCCCATGCTAACGCATTGTCTGCACATCGTTTTTGGTAACTCCACCGCCTAAAGGCTTGGTGTCACCGTTTTGGCGATATTCCTAGCTATGCTTAGGAAAAGTGGGGGTGTCACCTTGTATGAGGCCGACGCATTATCTCGGGGTATAACGGCAATTTATAAAAAAAATCCTTTCGCCTGGCACCGGTTTTGACGTGAATTTAGTTGATAAACGTTCCGTCTTTGTTCACAGTGTGATTTGTGGGACTGTCAGAAATCAAAACTTGTCAAAAGGGTCAAATTACAGTCTTTTAGAAGAGGGAGAAAATTATGGCCAATCGCCTCACATCAATCGAGCTTTTTGCTGGCGCTGCGGGACTTGGCCTCGGTGCTAAACAGTCGGGTGTTGATCCTGTCGCAGTTGTCGAGTGGAATAAAGATTGCCGCAATACAATCGCTCTCAATCGTGACAGCTTAAATGGAGCGCTGAAAGCTTGGCCCAAAAAAATTGGGCGTGATGTGAGGGACGAAGACTTTAGCAAGTTTGAAGGTAATGTTGACCTCGTTACAGGAGGGCCGCCTTGCCAGCCATTTTCAATGGGGGGGAAACACCAGGCGCAAGCCGATAATCGTGATATGTTTCCTGAGGCGGTCAGGGTCGTACGCCAGACGCGGCCTAAGGCATTTATTTTTGAGAATGTTAGAGGCCTGACTCGGGAGTCATTTCAGCCATATTTTGAATACATCACACTTCAGATGCGCCATCCGCAACTAACTGCGCGCGATGGTGAAGATTGGGCGGAGCATCTTGCTAGGCTTCAGTGTCACCATACAGGTCATTCTGACAACGCTGACGATTATCGCGTTGTGACTCAAGTATTGAACGCCGCCGATTATGGTGTGCCGCAACAAAGACATAGGGTTTTCTTTGTGGGGTTTCGGGCCGACTTAGGCATAAGTTGGCATTTTCCTAAGGCTACACACAGTAAGCAGTCTTTGTTGCTCGACATAGCTAGCGGCGCATATGAAGAACGACACGGCCTTGCAAAGGGGCAACTCGCACTCTCTTCTCAAATTTCTAAATCAGTAGAGCGTATGCGTGAGCGTGGCTTCGAACCCAATTCTTTAAGCGCTTGGCAAACCGTGAGAGAGGCTTTGAACGATTTGCCTAATCCAACACAGAAAGCGCACTCCAGTATTTTGAACCATAAGCTACAAAAGGGCGCTCGCAGTTACCCTGGTCATACGGGCTCTCCGCTCGATCTACCTGCTAAGGCTCTTAAGGCAGGAGTTCACGGCGTTCCTGGCGGCGAAAATATGCTTCGATATGCAAATGGTAAGGTTCGTTATTTTACCGTTCGTGAAAGCGCACGTTTGCAAACCTTTCCTGACAAATTTGAAATTTCTGGAACATGGTCTGAGGCAATGCGCCAACTTGGTAATGCGGTGCCTGTTAAGCTGGGTGCAGCGGTTACTTCAAGCGTCAGCAGCGCTCTAGCTGCGGTAAATTCCTAAAATGAGTGGCGAGATTCAACAGCCTGGTTTCAGACAATTTGAGTTTGCTTTGACAGATGCGCTTATTGCGCAGTTGATTACCTGCCTCGATGGAATGAAAACGGCAGAGCTGACATCTGAAATTACTGCAGGAATTCCAAATGGTCAGGGTGTTTATCAGCTCTTTTTAGATGGTAATTTAGTTTACATCGGCAAAACAGATAATGAAGCTGGCTTGCAAAGACGCCTCTTACGTCACGCTAACCTTGTTTTATCGCGCAGCAATTTAACAGGCGGTCGGGTAACATTTAAAGCCGTTCAAGTTCTAGTGTTCTCCGCAATGGAATTGGAAAGTATGCTGATCAAGCATTACATGGTCGATGGAAAAGTGCCGCCATGGAACAATAGCGGATTTGGTTCCAACGACCCGGGGCGTCAGCGTGACACGACCAAGTACAAACCTAATCATTTCAATGTTCTTTATCCCATTAGTTTAAATGGCCTTGTGACCACACCGCTTCCCGCAGCATTGACAGTGAAAGAAGCGCTTAAACTTTTAAAAAGCGAGTTGCCCTTCCTGTTGAGGTTTGAAGGAAAGAAACCAAACGTGATAGACTTAGAGGCCTCGTTTTTAAAAACTGATATTTCGGGTTTGAGCGTAATGGATACTTTGAAGGTTTTAATCGCGTTGTTGCCTACTGGGTGGCAGGCAACTCACCTTCCTGGATATATTATTCTGTATAAAGAGGCGCAAAGTTACGCCCATGGCAAGATTATCGCCCGGAGTTAATTTTAGTTTATTGGGTTCAATAAACTTTCAAGGGCTTACTAGGTTGT
>CAZSKH010000351.1:0-2338 GCA_964607395.1 uncultured Algimonas sp. | reverse complement strand
TGATAAGGCCGACATCTGCGTCGCCGCGGCGTTTGTAATAGGCCGCAACATTTTCACCCGGCACACCATTGGGTGAAAAACTCCGCGTCATGGGTGCCATCACAATACGGTTGGGCAAGGTCAGGCCGCGAACGGTGAACGGCGTGAAGAGCGTGTTGGACATGTCAGTCTCCTAATATTTCGAGAGACTGACATGGGGTATCCATCTCGCAATCTCAACCGCCAGATAATGAATGGCCCAGCAATGCTTTCATTGCGTCGAGATAGGCAATCCACGCTTTGCGCCCTTTCGGCGTGAGATGGACCAGGGTTTGCGGGCGCTTGCCATTATAACCTTTCTCTTGCCGGACAAATCCGGCTGTTTCCAATTTTGTTAGGTGGGTAGACAAATTCCCATTGGTTGCGCCTGTCTTGTCTTTCAGTTCCGGAAAACTGGCGGGGTTTACAGCGGAAAGATAGGCCATAATCCCGAGCCGCAACCGCCCGTGAATGACGTCATCAATGGCGCCTATATCTATGTCTGGGTTGCCGTTTTCTGAATTGTTCGTGGGCATTATCTTGCTGCTTTCATAGAGAGCAGGGAAGGGATGATGATTGTGACAACGGTCCCTATGGCGGCAATAACATAGACGAATATATCGCCGTAGAAACTCATTGTCACGGCGGCCATGGTGAAGCCCCCAAGCGAAGCAAAGTGTAGCCAGCCATGTCCCGTTAACTTAGCTGTCAATCCATAAACCAGACCTTGTCCGCCGAACCCAAAAATGAGAAGCATCGTCCACAGATCCATCGTGCCCTCATTCAAGATTAGGTTTAGAAGCACGCCAACAGCTAAAGACAGCATCGTGAATGCGAACATCATCCAAGCATATTGTTCGACGCGATTGACGAAAGAACCAGCGCCCGGTTTCTTCCCGATGCGTCGTCCTATTAAAACGCTTCCGAGACTGCCGCCCAGTCCAAACGTAAACCAGAGCCACCCGATCCATGCTTCGGAAATAGGAAGGCTCTGTGTAAAAATTAGATAATGTAATGTGAAAGTAAGCGTCAGGAGAACGCCCCACCACAATCCGACGGGCCCGCCCACGAGCGGCATATCTTCACCTGCTTTGGCAATCCGGCTAGCTTCTTCAAGGTCGGCCATCAGCGTTTCAGTTTTTGTCATTATCAGTCTCCTTTCGACTTCGAATACAAAATAGGTTTGACATACAAACTTATTTGTGTCTAGTTTGAAATGCAAACTAAATTGTAAAGGAGACGAAAATGTTTGTTTATTCTAAAAATGAAACTGAAACGGTTGAGGCCAAAGCCAACGCCCTAACAAAACTGGTAGGCGTTTGTGCCTGGGCCGGGATTTCCCTTCTGGCGGTTTGGGGCTCTGCCTCTCATGCGATTGAACCGGCCGCTGAAGACAGCACGGCTTGGTATCAGCCGGGCACAATCCCTGTGGCGGTGACTTTGACCGATGTATCCCCTGTGAGTGCCATCGCAGAAGATATGATTTATGTGTCCATCCAAACCCGTGAAACTTATCGGTCTTTGAAAGGCCATGGCGGTATCCTCCGAACGCTAACGCCCGGCACGATGCAGGCGACGTTTCATGTCGCCGAGCCCGGAGAATATGCGGTCTCTGTCTGGCATGACCGAGATAATGATATGCGGTTCTCCATGGATGAAAATTATAATATCCTCGATGGGTGGGGCGCGTCGGGCACGCCACCAACAGACAGAATGCCGGGCTTTGACGATGTGAAAATTACGGTTCCGAATATGGGGACCTCCGTTACGGTGGATATGATTAATCCGTCCTAAGTTTTGATGTGAGTGATGAGAGCCCCGGCTTTCGGGCCGGGGCATTTTATGGAGAAAATAAATGCAAGTTTGGATTTTTTTGGCCATCGCGATTGGGTTTGAAGTGGCTGGAACGATGCTTTTGAAAGCTTCGAATGGGTTTGAAAAAATTGGTATCGGTATGGCGGCGATTGGGTGTTACTCGATTTGTTTCTGGTTTTTCGCGCCTGTTTTAAAAGTTTTACCAGCCGGCGTGGCTTACGCGATTTGGGCGGGTGTTGGGATTTCGATGGTCACTATTCTTGGCTTTCTGTTGTTCAAACAATCCCTCAGTGCCGCGCAGATTGCTTTCATTGGTTTAATCGTGACGGGCGCTGTGGGATTAAACCTAACGACGTCACACTAAGCTCATCTTTCTATGCTCTTGGATGCGCCCCTGCGTGAATATCCATCAAGCGCGCCGCATCGACATCCGTATAGCGCTGCGTCGTGGACAGACTTTCATGGCCCAATAATTGTTGGATCGTCCGCAAATCGCCTCCTCCCG
>CAZSKH010000350.1:0-2344 GCA_964607395.1 uncultured Algimonas sp. | reverse complement strand
AATGCGACACGGACCGCCGCGACCCGCAGGTAGAGCACACATCAGCGGTAAACGCATCACCGCCGCAATCCCGACAAAGTCGTGTTGTTTCTGTGGAGGGGGGCTTCATTCAGTCTCTTATACAAGATTTAATATGTTCATGCAATGTTCTCAATGCTGGAACCTGTGTGAAAGCTCTGTTTAGGCCTTGGGACGTCGTTTCATGGTTAACCACAGGTAACCGACCAACACACCAAGATTTAAGGATATTCTGTCAGGGTGAGGTCAAGACAACAAGAGCAAGCGCCGCAGATTAGATGGTGCTGTCAGTTTGGTGAATTGGGAATATGTTACAGAAAATGCCGAAAAAAGTCCTCATCGTCGAAGATAACGAGCTGAACATGAAATTGTTCGCTGACCTCCTGGAAGCGCATGGGTATGAAACCATGCAAACCCGCGAAGGTCTGAAAGCCATTGCTTTGGCACGGAGTTTCCAGCCCGACCTCATCTTGATGGATATTCAATTGCCGGAAGTTTCCGGTTTGGAAGTGACCAAATGGATTAAAGACGATGCAATGCTGGCCGGTATTCCGGTTATCGCTGTGACGGCCTTTGCTATGAAGGGTGATGAAAAACGTATTCGTGACGGTGGGTGTGAAGACTATATCGCTAAGCCCATCACAGTGTCGTCTTTCCTCGCTAAAATTCGGAAATTCGCTGAAGCGGCGTAAGTAAGAGGAGACCGCCATGTCTGCGCGTATCCTCGTTGTTGACGATCTCGCCCCCAATGTTCATCTGCTGCAAGTCAAATTGCAGGCTGAATATTATGACGTTTTAACCGCGCGTTCTGGCTATGAAGCCTTAGAAGTCGCGGAGAATGAGCGTCTGGACCTCATTTTGATGGATGCCATGATGCCCGGAATGGACGGGTTCGAGGCCTGCCGCCGTATCAAGAATAATCCTGCGACCTGGCATGTGCCGGTCATTATGGTGACGGCGCTCGAAGAGACCAAAGACAGAATTCGCGGCCTAGAAGCTGGCGCAGATGATTTTGTGACTAAACCTATTGATGATTTTAACATTATGGCGCGGGTCCGCTCACTCCTACGCCTGAAAATGGTGACGGACCAATTACTCAGCCATACTGGCCATACGCTGTCAAATTCTCGAGGCCTGTTGGAGACAATTGAGAAGCAAAAAGGCCGTATCCTATTAGTCGAAGATCACGAGCTCCATGCCGCTAAAATTGCGAAACCTCTGCGCGAGCGCCACACCGTCATTATCGAGAAAGACCCGCTCAAGGCGATCAATATTGCCAAGTCAGGTATTGATACGGTGATTGTCAGCCTCGTTAGCGATTCCTTTGACGGATTGCGTGTCTGCGCCTCAATGAAATTTAACGAGGAGAGCCGGGACGTTCCAATACTTGTGATTGGTGACCCCGAAGATGAGACGCGGTTTATCCGCGCTTATGACATCGGTATTAATGACACCATTATGCGGCCCGTCGAAATTCAGGAATTAAAGGCCCGTGTGAAGACATTGCTGCGCCGGAAGTTTTATGCGGATTCCCTGCGTGAGAATTTTAACGAAAATCTCGAAATGGTTGTCGCTGATCCCTTAACCGGATTGGGCAATAGGCGCTATTTTGACCGGACGATTGAACCCTTATTTGATGAGCTTGCAACACGGTCAACGCCGTTCTCCGTCATGGTGTTTGACATCGACCATTTCAAACGCGTGAATGATATTTTGGGCCATGATATGGGGGATCAAATCCTCAAAGAAATCGCGGCCAGACTTGTCACCAATATGCGCGCCGTGGATGTGGTGGCTCGCTATGGCGGCGAAGAATTTATGATCGCCATGCCGAATACAAAAATTGATGATGCGCTGATCGCAGCGGATCGCGTCCGCGCCTTAATCGCAGGTACCCCGGTATTTGTGGACGGCGAGGCCTTGCAAATCACGACGAGTGTTGGCGTGGCGCAAGTCGAGTCCGGTGAGAACTTGCGTGATGTGTTTAAGCGGGCCGATGATGCGCTATATAAGGCCAAACAATCGGGCCGTAACAAGGCGCTACCGGCACAAATCCGCGAAGCGGCTTAAATACTCGACGTAAAAAAAGCCGCTTCGAAGAGCGGCTTCAGTATTCAGTCTGAGAGCAGATCTTACTTGATCTTGCCTTCTTTGAAATCGACGTGCTTGCGCACAACCGGGTCATATTTCTTTTTGACCATTTTTTCGGTCATTGTCCGCGAATTTTTCTTTGTGACATAGAAGTAACCCGTACCAGCGGTAGAGTTCAGACGGATTTTAATTGTGGTAGGCTTCGCCATGACGGGGAGTCCTCTTATTTCGTGTA
>CAZSKH010000349.1:0-2345 GCA_964607395.1 uncultured Algimonas sp. | reverse complement strand
AAATGAATATGATCGAAGCCATCCGCGATGCGCTGGATGTGAAAATGAGCCAAGACTCGGATGTTCTCGTGTTCGGCGAGGATGTGGGATATTTCGGCGGTGTGTTCCGCGCGACTGCGGGCCTTCAGGAGACGCATGGTTTGCACCGCTGTTTCGATACGCCCATTTCAGAAGGCGGCATTGTCGGTATTGCTATTGGGATGGCGGCCAATGGCCTCCGCCCTGTCGCGGAAATTCAATTCGCGGATTATATCTATCCTGCCTATGACCAGATTGCGTCCGAAGCGGCGCGTCTGCGCTATCGGTCTAACGGGGATTTCACCGCGCCCATCACAATTCGCACGCCTGTCGGCGGCGGGATTTATGGCGGCACGACCCATAGCCAATCCCCGGAAGCTCTTTTCACCCACATCGCCGGGTTGAAAACGATCATCCCGTCCAATCCTTATGACGCCAAAGGTATGTTGATTGATGCGATTGAGGATAATGATCCGGTCCTCTTTTTAGAGCCTAAGCGGCTATATAATGGCCCGTTCTACGGGGACCCGCATGCGCCAGCGAAAACATGGCGCGGACATGAGTTGGGCGAAGTCCCGAACGGCCATTACACCGTGCCGATTGGCGAAGCGCGCAAAATCTCCAAGGGCGTAGATGTTACGATCTTGGCCTATGGCACTATGGTTTGGGTCGCGCAAAAAGTCGCCGAAGATATGGGTTTGAACGCGGATATTCTGGATTTGCGGTCACTGCTGCCGCTGGACATTGAGGCGATTGAAAAATCCGTCAAGAAAACTGGCCGTTGCGTCATCTTGCATGAAGCGACCCGAACGTCAGGCTTTGGCGCAGAGCTTTCCGCCCAAGTCCAAGAGCGATGCTTCTACGCCTTGGAAGCGCCAATTCAGCGCGTGACGGGGTGGGATACACCTTATCCACACGCGCAAGAATGGGCCTATTTCCCCGGCCCGAAACGGGTCGGAAACGCTTTGCGCAAGGTGATGGAGGGGTGAAGGTCGTGTGCTCCACTATGGGACGAATTTTGATCGATGTGAGCGTGTTCTGGGCTAGGAGGGGCGAGCCGCGAAGGTGTCAACCTTCGCAATCGGCGCGACGACGCCCTAGGGCGCGCTCATATCGACCGCATAGCGGCGCTATTGGATTGCTCCATGGACGTCGTTGCGTGCGCTTCCAATGCGGACGCATTGTTGCACGCTCGCGCCTAGCCACGAACCAATCCAATGGCGTCAAAACCGGTTCCATAGTAGAGTACACGACCTAATGGGCACACATTATTATAAACTTCCCGATATTGGCGAGGGCGTTGTTGAAGCCGAGATTACAGCTTGGCACGTCGCTATTGGCGATACCGTATCCGAAGAAGATCCCATTGCGGATGCGATGACGGATAAGGCGACGATTGAGCTAACCTCACCCGTTGACGGCGTTATTAAATCCATTGCCTGCGAAGAAGGTGATATGCTCGCCGTTGGCGCTGTGCTGGTGACGCTCGAAATTGAAGGCGAGGGCGATGCTGAACTTGAGCCAGAACCCGAAGTGGAAGCCAAGCCCGCGCCAAAAATCCCGGCGCCTGCACCTGAGCCGGACACCGCCGCCGCTGCACCCGTCAGGCGATCCGTAACCAACGGGAAAGTTCTAGCCTCACCGGCCGTGCGCGACCGTGCGGCCAGATTAAATATTGATTTGGCAGCTGTCCCCGCAGAGGGTACGCGCGTCTCTCATGCTGACCTTGATGCGTTTCTCATCGCAGGTGCGTCCCTCGCATCTGCCCCCCAAGCTTCATCCCCCCAGGTGAAGCCGTCTCTTGCATTTCCCAGAATGCAGGAGACACCTCATCAAAAACCTGACGACCCTATTGCGGGCGAAACTCGTCAGAAAATCATCGGATTGCGGCGGGTCATCGCGACCCGCATGGCAGAGTCCAAACGGAACATTCCCCACTTCACCTATGTCGAAGAAATGGACGTGACGGCGCTGGAAGAGATGCGCGCGCGTATGAACACGCGCCGCAGCGACGACAAACCAAAACTTACCGTGCTGCCGCTGATGATCCGGGCGCTAACTGTGACTCTCGTCGATTGGCCGCAATTCAATGCCCGTTATGAAGATCAAAAAGGATATGTCGCGCGGTTTGATGATCTCAACCTCGGCATTGCGACGCAGACGGATGGCGGCTTGATTGTGCCTGTCGTCAAAGCTGCGCAGTCCAAAACGGTCTGGGAGTTGGCTATTGAAATCGGGCGTCTGGCAGAGGCTGCGCGCACCAATCAACTCTCAACGGAAGATTTATCTGACGCGACAACAACGCTGACATCCCTTGGCCCGCTGGG
>CAZSKH010000348.1:0-2353 GCA_964607395.1 uncultured Algimonas sp. | reverse complement strand
CCTGTCCCATGTTTGAAAGAACTTAATCACTATATCACAGCTTTTGGAATCGAGGATTATTCTCTTGAAATTGGCACTAACGCATTGAAAACGCTTATTTTTAAAAATCTCGAAACAGGGATATAGATTCCCGTTCAGCGTAAGTTGTGATTTTTTGAGTAAGGCCTGTCTATGGTTTACACAATGAAAACGCCCTCTCGCGCACCCTTACTGCAAATTGAACCCTTGACGGATACGCTGATGCGTTTGCTCACACAGATCATTCTGGCGGATGGGCATATTCATGCGACCGAAGTTGACGCCCTTGTGCGCGGTGTCCAACGACTGGGGCTGACAGATAAATTTGCCAGAGATCTCACTGAGGCGAATATTCGGGACTGGTTTGACGATTACAAACATAGTCTCAATGCGGACACGTCGCCTTTGCCGCAAGATGTCGCCCTCACCTATATGATTCTAAAATTGGCCGATTGGCCCAATAAGCAAGCCGTGATTGATGTGTTGACCGAGATCAGCCTGTCTGACGCAGATTTTCATATCAAAGAAAAATCTCTTATCTCAATTGTCAGAGCCTATTGGCAATTTGAAGGACTCGACGCCCCAAACGCAAAAATCCAAACCTAGGGTAAACCCTTATCGTTTCATGACTCCGTCAATCACATCATAGATCGCGCCGATTTCATTCAGGATTTTTTGCGTTCGACCGGGGTCCATTAGGGACTGCATCATCGATCCAGCCTCATATCGGTTTCCCGTTTCAATCGCGATAAAAAGCTGGGAGTCAAAGAAGGCAAAGCGAATGTTTTTCCCGTCCACCGAGGCCTCCAAATCGACCAGCTTTTGCATGAATATCGGGTCGAGCAGATAGCGGGCTTCGACCTGATCCGTACTGTAAGCCTCGAAAATTTTCTCAAAGATTGGATCGACCAATCCCACACGTTTCATGTCGCTTTTCTTCTTGCCTTGAAACCGACCTTTATCGCGCAAGACCAAGGTGCGGCCCATGAATTTTCGCGGAAAGGTGAGAGTCATGAGCTGACCCTGAAAATCCGTATATCTTCGTTTCCCGGATTGCCGTTCGAGTTTGATTTCGACCGAATTAAAATCTGCCCCATGGGCTTTGCCGAAAATTTGATCTTCGAACCTAACCGTCCGGCTGTTCATTAAACGGTCTTTTTCATAACCGGCTGGAATTAAGAACAGGCGCGTCCAAGCGACGAGGCTTGGCTGGGTTTCCGGTTTGGCAACAAAGGTCCACCCGACGTAGTGGCAGATACCGCCAACGATCTGTTGCTTGGTGAATTTGGACACATCTTTGAACAGAAAATGATACATTCCGAACAACGCTGCGGCGCAGGCCATGATGATGAAGATATAGGGGTCATCGCCCCAATCGAAAACCTTCGAAAAAATTAGAACGCCAAGCCCCACCGCAACGATACAGGCGCCCAAAAATTTGGCCTTGGAGAGTTTCTCAGCCCGCTCGCCCTCGCGCGCGGACAAGAACGGCGCAATTTCCTTTTCGAAATAGTCCGAAAACCCTTTGAACTCTGGATGATGTTCATTGAATTGATGCAATTACGCCAAACCTTCTAGCGCCGCCTGTAGCGTTTCGACCTCCGCAGCGTAGCCCGCGCGGCGTTCTTTTTGCAAGGTAACGACCTTTTCGGGCGCTTTCGCGACAAAGGCTTCATTGCCGAGTTTTTTATCGATCTTCTCGATTTCACTTTGCGCTTTCTCGATCTCTTTGGAGAGGCGTTTCCGCTCTGCGTCCATATCTATGAGACCTGCCAGTGGGATGGCATATTGCACGCCGTCGACGACGGTTTGCAGGGCATTATCTGGGACAGATGCCGCCAGCTCAACATGCTCCACCCGCGCCATCGGCGAGAGTTGCGGCGCATAGGTGTCGAGGCGCGGGTCGAGTCTATCCGCGCAAAGCAGCAGCGGCGCTTTCTTGGACGGCGGGATATTCATATCCGCGCGCACCGAGCGAATATTGGTGATGAGCGTTTGCAGCCATTCAATTTCTGATACGGCGGCAGTATCCACGAGGTCTTCGCCATATGTCGGCCAGAGCGTCGTGATAAGATGACCCTCGCGGCCCTCGGTCACTTTCGCCCAGAGGTCTTCGGTGATGAACGGCATGAAGGGATGGAGCAGGATGAGGATTTGATCGAGCACCCATGCGAATGTTTTGCGGGTTTCCTCTTTCTCCGTGCCGTCCTCGCCAGAGAGGAGCGGTTTGGAGAGTTCCAAATACCACGCACAGAATGTGTCCCATGTGAATTTATAGGCCGCATCAGCGGCATCGTTGAAACGATAGCTCTCGATACAGCGCGTAATCTCGGCG
>CAZSKH010000347.1:0-2359 GCA_964607395.1 uncultured Algimonas sp. | reverse complement strand
AATATGAAATGCGCATCACGGTCTTTCAGGTTCAAATGCGCCGTGCAGATTTCTGGATTAACGACGAGGACGGATTTCGCTTGCCCGCCCGCGATCAGGCCGCGCGCCGTTTCTATGCCAAAGGTCGCGCTGGAGCAGGCGACGTTCATATCAAAGGCAAATCCAGATGTGCCGAGCAGAGCTTGGACCTCGACCGCAACGGCGGGGTATCCGCGCTGCAAATTGGAACAGGCCACAATCACCGCGCCGACATCTTCGGGTTTTCGGCCAGCGGTCTCCAGCGCTTGTTTCGCGGCGGCGACGGCCATTTCGGCTAGAATAGAGGGCTCGTCATTTGACCGCGCCGGAATGCGAGGGGCCATGATATTGGGGTCGAGCATGGGTTCTTTTGAGACGACGAAGCGGGATTTAATGCCAGAGGCTTTTTCGATGAAAGCCGCGTTGGAATATGTCAGCGCCTCTTTCTCGCCGCTCTCAATCTCGGTGGCATTGTCTGCGTTCCATTTGTCGACATAAGCGTTGAAGCCTTCCACCAGTTCCTCATTGGAAACGGAATCCGTGGGTGTCCACAAACCCGTCGCAGAAATAACAGCCGTCATGTCAGAACCTTATCCCGTTTAAACGTTCGAACCGCTATGCCTAAGGCGGCGGGCCGTCTCAAGGTAAGATTACAATCTCAATTGGAGATTTGAATCCCGCCTCTCCAGCAGCCGTCAACTTCATCAACATAAAATTAACCACGTTTCCGAAACTGAAATTAACGAGACTCTGCGACTTAACGGGGGAATTTTTCATTCCTAAGGTTGGTGACATGATGAAGTTTACAGCACGAGACCGTTTGCGCCTTTTGGGCGGCGGCACAGCCATGCTCTTGGCTGGCTGCGGCGGCGGAGCAGGTTCAGACCTGTCCTCTACGCCGACAGCGGCGGCACCTCCGGTCGTGCCGCCTGTCACGCCCCCTCCGTCGGGCGGCACTGATGGTTTAACCCCCGGAATGTTCAGAGACAGCTTCGCGAGTAATTTCAAAGTCGGGGCCGTATTGTCGAGCAATCAACTGGACGAATCCGACCTCAACAGGAACCTGACGCTCTCGCAGTATAACAGCCTGACGCCATCGTTTGAATTGAAACCCGATACGATTGCGCCGACCGAAGGGGTTTTTGATTTTTCCGGTGCAGACCGCATCGTCAATTGGGCCATCGATAATGGGTTTGAGGTTCGTGGTCACGCGCTGCTCTGGCACGAAGCGACGCCGGAATATTTTTACGCAGGCACACGCGCTGAAATTCGGGCGCGTCTGGAAAATTATATCCAGACAGTTGTCGAGCATTTTCGCGGGCGCATTCAAATTTGGGATGTCGTCAATGAGGTTGTGTCAACCGACATATTTACCGGCAACGGAACGGGGGTTGGCCCCGATCGCAGGGGCCGGTGGTTCGAAGCCGTTGGCAATGCCGATTATATTGATTGGGCCTTCCAAGCGGCGCGCGACGCCGATCCAAATGCGCTGCTGTTCCTGAATGAATATTCGACGGAACACCCAATCAAGGGACCTTGGCTGCTCGAGATATTGCAACGTTTGCAGGACCGAGGCGTCCCGATTGACGGCGTGGGTCATCAGTTTCATCTGTTCCTCGAAAGCGATCCGGCGGAGCTGATGGGGGCGATTGATGCGGTGGATAATCAGTTCATGGGCCTCATTCAACATGTCACCGAAATGGATATGGATTTCTATAATGATCCCGGCAGTTGTTGGAGCTCGGGGACGAATTGTGACCCCGACCTTGGACCCGTTGCGCCGCCTGCTATGCTCGCAACGCAGGCCGAAGTTTTCCGCGCCGTGTTTGAAGGTCTTCGCCAGAGGCCTAGCGTCACATCCGTGACAACATGGGGCGTGACCGATAATGAAAGCTGGCTTAACACCTCCCCAGCAGAACGATTTAATTACCCGCTTCTGTTTGACCGCGAAGGCGAACCAAAGCCTGCGTTCTGGGCGGTTGTTGACCCGGATTACGTTATTCCGACGGAGTAGTTTCACGGCTCGCCTTGCGAAGGCATTTGATCCTGTGACTCAAGTGTAAGGAAACTCCGAAACGGCTCTGTCGTTTCGGCATATGATGTTCGCGATTTAGACAGGCAAAGGTTTCTACCGCCTATCGAGAGGTCGGCCGGATTTAATTTTTAAGCAGGACTTGCCCGCAGAGTTGTCTTCCCGATGGAATACCGGAAAGAAAAGTTAGTTTTGTTTTACGCGAAGACGATGAACTGGGGTGCTAAGTCCAATTCATATACTCTGCGGCAGCAGTTTTTGAAGAAGCGGCCCGTCTGTCCTACGAGTTGAGGCGGCTCTGGCCCCACG
>CAZSKH010000346.1:0-2395 GCA_964607395.1 uncultured Algimonas sp. | reverse complement strand
TGTGCTTTCGGCCTGAATTTCGGCATCCCTTCCGTTAAGAAATAAGATGGTCTGATGTTATACAGATCAGCCAATCGAGTTAGCTGGTTGTATGTTGGGACTCTCAATCCGGCCCATATCTTACTAATTACGTTTTCGCTAACACCAAGATAGTCTTTGATTTCATCCGATGAATGCCCATAGATGTCGGCTGCGCGGTGCAGAACAGCACTATTAAATTCTATCTGTCCATGATCGGTTTGCACGTTATGATAGATCCCTCAACTGTTTACACCTTATCCTTCGCGATAGGGTTGTCCAGTTCTTATTTTGACGGCCCTTTTGAGCGGTATACAAAGCAGTTTGAAATTTGGCACGGTAGTTACCATGCTATCGCAAGCAGAAGGTCCAAAGCAGTCGATTTGGCAAAAATTAGGCGCTCATATTATAAGAGCATGGAAAAGTTCAGAGTGGCTTTACCATGGCTTAGGGCGTTTTTCTTTTTGGTCGGCTCGACTTCTTTGGCGTTGGCTTTTTACTCTGACAAAACCTCGACATTTCACCAATGTGCTTCGAAAGCGATCATAATTTCACTTCTCTTAACTATTGCCTCTTTCGACATCCTTCTTTTCATTAAAGATCGAAGCATGGCGAAAAGAAAAACTGAATTCGTAAAAAGTCTTCGATCTACATCCCTCAATAAACCCGCTTCTTAGGCTCAATATACTCAATCCCGTCTGTCATCGTGTAATCATGCACGGGGCGGTAGTCGATCTTTACCTTATTCGTTGCGCCGTCATACCACGCCAATGTGTGCTTCATCCATTTCGCATCGTCGCGGTCCGGGAAGTCTTCGTGGGCGTGGGCGCCTCGGGATTCTTTCCGGTTTTCGGCAGAGGCAATCGTGACGCGGGCTTGGGCGATGAGGTTGTCGAGCTCTAGCGTTTCCATCAAATCCGTATTCCAGACCATGGTCTTATCCGACACAGACACGTCTTTAATCTGCTCTGCAATGGCGGTGACTTTCTCGAGGCCTTCGGACATGCTTTCCGATGTCCGGTAGACGGAACAATGGGTTTGCATGGCTTTTTGCAGGTCGAGGCGGATATCCGCTGTTTTCTTCGTGCCTTCGGCGTTCCGGAATTTCTCCAAACGCGCAACAGATTCTGCGCCCGCATCGGCGGCCAAAGGCTTTTGCTCGAGGTTCGCTGTGCAAGTTTCCTTGACGCGCAGCCCAGCCGCGCGGCCAAACACCACGAGGTCAATCAGCGAGTTCGAACCGAGACGGTTCGCGCCGTGAACCGACACACAGGCCGCTTCGCCAACAGCCATCAGGCCGGGCACAACTTTGTCCGGGTCTTTGCCGTCCTTTGTCAGGACTTCGCCGTGATAATTCGTCTGAATGCCGCCCATGTTATAGTGACAGGTCGGCAGGACCGGAATCGGGTCTTTCGTCAGATCAACGCCGGAGAAAATTTTGGCGGTCTCACTAATACCCGGCAGGCGGGAAGCGAGAACGTCTGGGTCCAAATGATCCAGATGTAGGAAGATGTGGTCTTTATCTTTGCCTACGCCGCGGCCTTCGCGGATTTCCATGGTCATGGCGCGGCTGACGAGATCACGCGGGGCGAGGTCTTTTACGGTGGGCGCATACCGCTCCATGAAACGCTCGCCTTCGGAGTTGGTCAGATAACCGCCCTCCCCGCGTGCGCCTTCGGTAATCAAGCAGCCCGCACCATAAATGCCGGTCGGGTGAAATTGGATGAACTCCATATCTTGAACCGGCAAGCCCGCGCGCAGAACCATGGCATTGCCATCGCCCGTACAGGTATGCGCGGATGTCGCGGAGAAGAACACGCGGCCACAGCCGCCTGTCGCGAGGATAACCGTCTGCGCGCGGAAACGGTGCAAAGTGCCGTCATCCAGCTTCCAAGCTGTCATGCCGCGGCACACGCCGTCTTCCATGATGAGGTCGAGCGCGAAATATTCGATAAAGAACTCAGCCTTGTTCCGTAGCGCTTGACCATATAGCGTATGCAGCATGGCGTGACCCGTCCGGTCTGCCGCCGCGCAAGTCCGCTGCACGGGCGGGCCGTTGCCCATTTCCGTTGTGTGTCCGCCGAAGGGACGCTGATAGATTTTGCCGTCTTCATTGCGAGAGAATGGCATCCCCCAATGCTCTAGCTCGTAAACCGCTTTCGGCGCTTCGCGGCAGAGATATTCAATGGAGTCTTGGTCGCCGAGCCAGTCAGAGCCTTTGACCGTGTCATACATATGCCAGCGCCAATCATCCGGTCCCATATTACCGAGGGATGCCGCGATACCGCCTTGCGCTGCAACCGTGTGGGAGCGCGTCGGGAAGACTTTCGTGACACAAGCTGTTTTCAGGCCGGATTGCGCCGCGCCCAATGTCGCG
>CAZSKH010000345.1:0-2395 GCA_964607395.1 uncultured Algimonas sp. | reverse complement strand
CCGCTGACCCTCTCGGTGTAAACGAGATGCTCTACCAGCTGAGCTAACCGCCCTTACCATTCGTGCGAATGGCAGGCTTATACGGTTTTTGCGCGAGGGTGCAATTACTCTCTGCTGTTTTCGCAGGTCTTTTTAGTCACGAAATTATCAATAGCCAGCGTGGGCCATGTTGACCCTTAATTGTGGAATCTCAACGGGTTCACTAAATCAGAAATAAAAGTGCAGAATGTCGCAAATTGCGCGTTGACCAGACCGACCCGCCTGTCTAATAGCCGCACACATCTTAGCGGGTGTAGCTCAGTTGGTTAGAGCGCTGGCCTGTCACGCCAGAGGCCGCGGGTTCGAGTCCCGTCACTCGCGCCACTTTCTTTTTCGAGGGTGGAACAGATACAAAAATGCCCGGTCCGTGCGTTTCGCCGAAAGCGAGTAGCCAGGACTGGGCTTTTTTTGTGCCTATTGACGGGAGGGAAGAGTGGTTTCCCCCTTTCCGGGCGCAATAGCGGTTTAGTTTGGGCTCTAGAGGCGGTAGGTCGGTTGCGTAGGTGCTGCGTATCTATGTGAGGAGGACCCCAATATGGCCATTCAAACGCAAAACCCCGCCACCGGCAAAGTCGTAAAAACTTTCGACGCGCATACGGACGCCGAAGTTGACCTGAGGCTGGCGAAATCCGTTGTTGCGCATGAAGAACTGCGGACGTGGTCTTTTGAGAAACGCGCAGATCACATGCGCAAAGCTGCGAATATCCTGCGAGATGAGGCGGAACAGCTCGGCGCGATTGCGACGTTGGAAATGGGAAAAACGCTGGTTTCGGCAATTGCTGAGGTCAAGAAAAGCGCGGTCGGGGCCGCCTATTACGCGGATATGGCAGAGACGCATTTGGCCGAAGATGTCGTGAAAACGGACGCGGCAAAATCCTACCGGACCTATTTGCCTCTGGGTCCTGTGCTGGCGGTGATGCCCTGGAATTACCCGATATGGCAGGTTATCCGTTTTGCCGCGCCTGCGCTCATGGCGGGGAATACGGGGCTTTTGAAACATGCGTCCAATGTGCCGCAATGCGGGCTTTATATTGAGGATATTTTCCGGCGCGCGGGCTTTCCCGATGGCGCGTTTCAGACCTTGCTGATTTCTGGCGCAAAGGTTGAACGCATTTTGCGGGATGACCGCGTGAAGGCAGCGACGCTAACGGGGTCGGAACCTGCGGGCGCGTCTGTTGCGTCTATCTGCGGCCAGGAGCTTAAACCGACTGTGTTGGAGCTGGGCGGTTCCGATGCCTTCATCATTATGCCATCCGCAGATTTGGATGCGGCGATCGCAACGGGCGTCAAAGCGCGAAACCAAAATAATGGGCAAAGCTGCATCGCAGCCAAAAGATTCATCGTGCATGCCGATATATATGACGAGGTGAAGGAACGTTTGGTCAAAGCGACGGCGGCGCTAAAAGTCGGTGATCCCACCCGTGAAGATACAGACATCGGACCTTTAGTGAATAAAGCTGCGCGAGAAGAAATTGCATCTCAAGTCGAGCAGGCTGTCAAAGATGGCGCGCATTTGTTGACGGGCGGTAAGGTCATGGACGGAGAGGGTTGGTTCTTTGAACCGGGGGTGTTGGAGAATATATCGAAAGACTCGGATGCCTATCACCAAGAGATTTTTGGCCCCGTCGCCGCGCTTTATAAGGTGGATGATATTGACGCGGCGATTGCGCTCGCCAATGATTCTCCTTTCGGTCTCGGTTCGTCTATCTGGACGGCGGACAAATCTGAACAAGACAAAACTATTCGCGACATTCAAGCGGGCGCGACATTTGTAAATGCGATGACCAGCTCTCACCCCGCGCTACCATTTGGCGGAATTAAACGGTCTGGTTATGGACGGGAACTGGCGGCAGAAGGCATTCGCGCCTTTTGCAATGTTAAAACCGTTTATATTGCGTAAAGTGAGGGAAAGAGGGTAACTATGAGCAAGGTTTACAAAACAGCCGCAGCCGCAATGGAGGGCCTGTGCCGCGACGGAATCACAGTCATGTCTGGCGGATTCGGCCTCTGCGGCATTCCCGAAAACCTGATTGCGGCATTGCGAGATAGCGGCGCATCCGATTTGACGGTGATTTCAAACAATGCGGGTGTGGACGGGTTCGGTCTCGGGCAGCTTTTGGAAACGCGGCAAATCAAAAAAATGATCAGCTCTTACGTGGGCGAAAACAAGGAATTCGAACGCCAATATTTGGGCGGTGAGTTGGAGTTGGAATTTAACCCACAAGGCACGCTTGCCGAACGTATCCGTGCGGGCGGTTCGGGTATTCCGGGCTTTTATACGAAGACAGGCGTCGGAACGCGTATTGCTGAAGGCAAGGAACACAAAGACTTCGAGGGCGAAACTTTCATCATGGAA
>CAZSKH010000344.1:0-2425 GCA_964607395.1 uncultured Algimonas sp. | reverse complement strand
GTGAAATTTGCGGCGACGAGCGCGATATGGCGCGCGCCGGATTTCACGCGTTCGCGAATCCATTCCGCTCCGGTCCGGGTCTTGCCCGCCCCGCGCCCGCCGAGGATAAGCCAGATGAGGAAGTCTTGTTCGGGCGCGGTTTGTTTCTCGGCTTGCCACAGGCTCCAAAACTCCAAGAACAAAGCCATATCCCAATCCTCTAGTTTATCCTCCAGATAGGCTGTTTCAGCCTCAGTCAGATTTTCCAGCGTTACCAGTTCTGGCAGACTGGATATCTCGCATAATTTTTTTGAATCTTGCATGGAAACGGGCTTCATCTTCTGGGGTGGGGGGCGGCATGTCTTCATACCGGGTGTGTTGTTTGGCAAAGGCTTTGGCGCGGTGATCTTCGAGGCGAGCCTTTGCATCCGCCTCCGCTTTCATAAGGGCTGAAAAAGACTTCGCCCATTTATCCGGCGGGTCCCCATCGCTCTTGGGCTGGGTGATTAAATCATCCAACCGCTCCTGTATTCCGGCCAAAGCCGTCTCAAAAAATTCATCAGTAAGGTCTGTCATAGGCGCAGTATAGGCTGCGGTTTGAAACCCGTGGACGCAGTTTTTTTATATGTAGGATTGCCGGGCTTAGCCGCAAAAAATTATGCGGAAACGGGCCAATCCAAATCCGCCAGAAATCTAGCCTTATCCTTGGGCGAAATCAAAATCATCTTATCCGCCCCATATTTAATTTCCAGACGGTCCAGCGAGAAGGCCGGGCTGGACATGACGCTGCGGCTGTCTGTGACCGACGTAATCTCTTGAAGGGGAATGTTCACTTTAATCACACCACCATGGATGATGAGCGTTTCATCCGTGATGACATATTTGGTTGCGAGATAAAGCCAGAGGATGAAGGCGGCGGTCAGGCCGCAGATCAAAATGCCGGGCCAGTTCAGCGATCCAATTATAAGGCTAATTCCAATCGGTAAAATCAGAATTCCCGCCGTCATGAGTTTTAACCAAAGGTCGACCGCAGATTTATAAATTCGCATAGGCTTCTCTCACTCCCAGCCTCAACCTTACACCGCAAACCCCCGCCACGCCAGCGTTCTAAACGTAAGTCTAAGCCGCAGCTTCCCCGTCAGGGCTTAACACCCATTGCCGCGCAGTGAGCACGATGAGGGCGCGTTCGCTTACGTGAATTTTACCATCCGAAATCGCGACTTGGCGCATGGCTTCCAATATGGCGGGTTTATTCTCAATATCTGCGAGGCGGTCCACACGTTCATATAGCCATGTTTTCAGATAAGGGCCTAAGGCTTGCGCCTTGACCTCATCTTTGTTCAGTTCATACCACATCAGCAATTGCGCTTCGGACCATTTCGGCTCGAGGCCTAATGTGGTTTGCAGCTTCGCTGCCTCGGTGGTGAAGGCTTGGATTTCTTCCGCAAATGTCCGTTTATCCGCGACAATAACGGCCATCAACAAACATAGCAGATCATCCATTCTTTGCGATATCATTTGAAATCCAAATTCAGCACCCAAGAGCCATCTAACCGAATAAAGTAAAGATTGCATTGCCTCAAGTGTCGCGATTTTGGAACGAGATGTCGTTATATTTATGTCCCTAAAAACAGCTTTATTGACGCAATAATGTGAAAAATTCATCCTCCGCGCCGTGTGAGGCGCGGTCTATAAAGCGTGAAATGACGGGGTTTTAGGTGCCGCCCTGACAGGGTGTTTTTGGCATTCAGCACACATTCACGCAGATGCCGCCATCCATTTAAAGGCATAATTGACGTGCGTATTGTTTACAAAGGACTATTTCGATGTTCCCTGATTTTAAGACTGCAACTATAATTTCTCTCGCCTGTGTCTCGCTTTGCGCTTGTAGTTCCGTGCCCAAAAGCTCGACGCTAATGACGGGTATTGATCAAACGCAGCTCACCAAAACTGCGCCCGGCGTGTTACGCAATCCCACCGATCCCGTCTGCGTGAATTTTTACGACAATGTAAAAACCTATGTCGCAGCCGCCAATAAGCCCAATCCCGGCCGAAATCTGATGACGTCTCTTGGCATTGGCGTCTTGGCCAGTGTCGCAACAGCGGGCATTGTCCCCTCAAACCTCGGCACTGTTGGGCGCATCGCTGCCAGCCAAGCCGTGAACACGACGGTCACGCAAGGCAGCGGCATGGTGTTAAAAGGCATGAAGGCAAATTCAGGCTCAGCCACAAAAATCAAAGACGCCGCAGCCGAAATCGGATGCCCCTTATCGCTCGCGCCTTAGGGAGCGTTAGCTCTGTCATAAACGCAGTGTAAAGCGCGGAATGCGAAGCGAGGATATTGTTTTTGCATTTGCGGGATAGTTCAGTTTCCCAATCTGGCGCATCACACAATTTCCCCGTCAAACCAAAAAAGGCGGAAATGCTAGACGCAGATGTTCAGCGA
>CAZSKH010000343.1:0-2434 GCA_964607395.1 uncultured Algimonas sp. | reverse complement strand
GTGACGATACATTTCATACAAGCTACTTTGACGTTAGGCCGAGTTTTCGCAAGAGGTTTGACATAAACGTGTTTCCAGGCTCACGCTTTGGCGGAGCAGTGGGCTCCAGCTCATTCCCTATCCCAGCGGCTTCCAGCAACTCTCGCGCCTCGGTCTCGTCGTCATCAATAATCATCAGGCGCTTGCGCACGATAATCGTCGAGCCGTCCAAAACGGAGGCGTTCACATCAAAAAGGAAGCTCTCTATCCCTGCATCTTTCAACACGGCCTGCGCAAAGCTAAGCGTGACGGGGTTCATGGTTCGGATCAGACATATCATGTGGGTTAGGTGGAGAGCCCCTTGCATATATGCAACCCGGTAATGCGCCGCAGTGAATCGCCTTGCCGCGCGGTGCGCCGCGCATTAGGTAGAGAGTAACAAGAAACAGGTGGTCTCCCCGCACGTGAATGCACCCGCACAAATTCGGCAAGACGCCGCCCTCTCCCCCGCGCAAGCGCTTTGGGATCTGACGGGGTCGGATATGGCCGCCGTTGACGCGCTGATTTTGTCGCGCATGCAATCTTCTGTTGGGCTTATCCCTGACCTCGCGCAGCATTTGGTTGGGGCTGGCGGGAAGCGTTTGCGGCCCCTCCTCACGATCAGCGCCGCACAGCTTTGTGGCTATGACGGGGATGCGCACCATAAACTCGCCGCCGCCGTTGAATTTATTCATTCTGCAACCTTACTACATGATGATGTGGTCGATGAGAGCGCGCTTCGTCGCGGCAAAAAACCCGCCAATCTGATTTGGGGCAATAGCGCCTCTATCCTCGTCGGGGATTTCCTTTTTGCCCGCGCGTTTAATTTGATGGTTGAAACGGGCTCCATGGAAGCGCTGGGTATTTTGTCTAACGCGTCCTCCGTCATTGCCGAGGGCGAAGTGCAGCAGCTTGCGGCGCTGCGCAATTTGGCCATGACCGAAGAAGATTACATGCGCGTGATTGAAGCCAAGACAGCGGCTCTCTTCGCAGCGGCCACCGAAGTTGCCCCCGTGATTGCAGACCGTCCGGCGGAGGAACGCGCCGCGCTAAGGGAATATGGCCTCAAGCTCGGCCTCGCGTTTCAGCTTGTGGATGACGCGCTGGATTATGGCGGCATGGCCAGCGCTTTGGGTAAATCCGTCGGCGATGATTTTCGCGAAGGCAAAATGACCCTGCCCGTTATTCGCTTCCTAAAGACAAGCTCTAAAGAAGACCGCGCTTTTTGGCGGCGAGTCATTGTTGACCATGAGCAAGAAGAGGTCGATCTGGAACGGGCTGTCTCTATGCTGCGCAATAGCGGCGCTTTGGAATCGACCATGGATTTGGCGAAACAATATTCGCAAGATGCGGCAGACGCGCTGGACGTGTTTTCTGCGTCTCCGCTGCGCGACACGCTCAAAGAGCTAGCCGGATTTGTTGTTGCGCGAATTAGCTAAGGTCCTGTCTTTCAGGCTCAGATTTATTATCAAATAAATCGCGACCACACCGCCCAGTAACATCAACGGAATATGCAAACTGGCCAGCCATCCCCTCGGCGCGCCAAACACAACAATATTAGCGCAAAGCAAACCCGCGAGCGCATAAAACCAACTGACCGTTAAGTGATTAATGCCCCGCTGAATCAGGCGTTGATACAGATGGGTGTTATGCGCCTGCAAAAGGTTGTCGCGATTACGGGCGCGCCGAATAAGGGTCAGTAAAACATCGGCCAAGATTGGTAAAATTAAAATCGGACCTACCAGAACCAAAGTCTGTTCCGGCGTCTCTTTGATTAGATATAAAACCGACACAGCGAATAGAAAACTCAAAGTCAACGACCCGACATCGCCGGAAAATATGCGGGCTTTTTGCCTGACATTATAAGGCAAAAACCCCAATATCGTCATGAGAGACAGGCCCGATAGCAAAAGCGTCGTCGCGGAACCGCCAATTAGGCCTGCTCCAAAAAGGCCAATGTTGGCGATAGTCAGGGACAAGCCCATCATACCATTTGCGCCGTCCATAAAGTTCACGGCATTCATCACAACGAATACCCAAAGCAACGCGCCGACATATCCAGCGACTGGCAGCAGTGTCAAGGTTCCGTTCAGAAGAGGTAATTTTGTGGGCGCGCCAATCAACCAAACGGCTGCGCCGCTAATCAATAGCATGATTCCGAACTTGGTTTTCGCGCCTAATGTCAGCGCATCATCAACCAAGCCCAACATGCCGATGGCAAAGACGAGTGATATCACGGGCGCAAATCCCTTCGGCAAATTTACATCCGGAAACAGCACGCTCAAGGCACACAAAGCCGCGCCCATGCCCGCTAAAACACCGACGCCGCCCGATGTCGGGATCGTGCCGCTATGAGAGGAGCGCTCATCAGACGAATCGCCCAATCCCGCGCCAACCATAAATCCGCTAACGGCGA
>CAZSKH010000342.1:0-2434 GCA_964607395.1 uncultured Algimonas sp. | reverse complement strand
TTCTTTTCCATGTCGATGAGGAAGTCTTTATATTTCGCCAGCGCCGCCGACTCGTCGGGATTTTTGACTGTTACAAAACTCTCATAGGCGGTTTTATAAGCAAATAATCCGTCGTCATAAACTTCATAGGGACCAATCGCGATTTCAATGGGGCCGTCCAAATCCATCCAGGCCATTTCGCTCTCGAAATACTCATCATTTAAAAACGCGTCGGCACGCAAATTCAGGAATTTTTTCAAATTGGCGTTTTCGCTCATGTCTGCGGCTTCGCGCATTAATGCTGCGGCGGGTTTCAAATATTCCGCATATTCGACGTGGTAAGGCACGGCTTTCAGTCCGCCGTCATCCGTGCGGCGAATGACCGTATAGCCGGATGTGAAGGCGTCTTTATCTTCGGGGTTGGCGGCGATCCAATCTTCAAATTCCGTCTTTGTCATATCGACCGGATAAAACCCAGCGCCCGCGGGGCAGGGCGTATCGCCAACGAAAACATGGGCGTCATCTTCAAGTGTGTCGCAAGGGCCATAATGCAGATCAAACATGGCGAGTTCTATCTTGGACGCCGTTTTCGCGAGCGCAGCTCTTTGTGCCGGATAATCCGCACCGCGTTGTAGCAAATAAATCTTCGACAAATAGTCGCTCGCCTCGATGAGTTTATTCACCACCTTGCGTTCTGTGGTTGTCAGGAAAGAGACATCCGGGTTCATCTGAACTTCGGCGAATTTCTCATATTGGCGGGTGATGTCATAGGAAGATGAGGTGGGCGCTTCGGTTTTTGCACCGCTCTTCGGGTCTGTCTGAGGCGCGGTTTCCCCGCAGGCAGCTAAAAGCGCAGCAGCAGAAATTGTAATCAAAAAAGCTCTCATCTCATTTTTCCAATTCATTTCTGATTTGCTGAGCGAGGGTCATCAGCTCATTCATATCCGCCATGTCGCCGCCATGCCCACCAAGCGCTACGCCCTCATAGCGCGGAATGATATGAACATGGGTATGGAAAACGGTTTGCCCCGCAGGCGCGCCGTTAAACTGGGTCACAACAATGCCATCAGGCTTGAGCGCGGTCTCCACGGCTTGGGCCACGCGCTGAACGGTACCGAACAAACGTCCAATATCTTTGGGCTTCACGTTCAATAAATTAACCGAAGGTCCGCGCGGGATAACCAGACAGTGACCCTTGGATTGCGGAAACGCATCCATAATGACCAGCGTGCCACCATCCTCATAAACTTTCGCGCAAGGCACTTCCCCCCGCAGAATTTGTGCGAAGATATTATTGTCGTCATAGGGGGCGTGTAGGGTCATGGCTTATCTTTTAATCTCCGCAGTCTTGGGACTGCAATATATTCGGCGTGTAGCAGGATTGCCACTGGAATGAAATTCATAGCCCATCCCAATATAAAAAGAAGTCCAGGGTCTTCTAGGAGGCTTGTAGGCCCCCAAGACCCTCCAATCATAATAAACAACCCCCAACTCAACCAGAGAAGGGTCACGATAAGCGCAGGGGTGAAAATCAAGAGCGCGAAAATAAGATCATGAGAAAAGAGAAGGGCTTTGAATTTACGGCGCCATATAATGGGTTTGACAGGCTCACAGTCCGTAATTTCGAAATCAGTCTGAGTGGTCAAGATTTCAGTCGCAAGAATAATTTCATCTTGCGGCAGGAAAATTCGAATGCCGCCAAAGGCGATGATTTTAAACGGGTTTAATCTTAATTGCTCATGGTCCTGTATGAAGGGATGCAGCCCGTAGGACTCCAGACAAGAGGTCGCAACGAGTGCTTGGCCCCAATCATTATATGTGGCGAAGAGTTGCACGCCTTTAGCTTTTCCGAAACGGCGTGTGTTTGGCGAGTATATCGACCTCATGCTCAACGGCGGCGCGTTCGCGCTCCAGATAGTCTGTAACGCCTTGCATCAAGCCCGGATGGGAGAGCCAGTGGGCGGAATGGGTAACGACCGGTTCATAGCCGCGCGCGAGTTTATGCTCGCCCTGCGCGCCCGCCTCAACACGGGGCAGGCCTAGCTCAAGCCCGGCTTCAATTGCCTGATAATAACAGAGTTCAAAATGCAAGAACGGCTTATGCACCAAGGCCCCCCAATTCCGCCCATAGAGCGCATCAGAGCCAATATAATTCAGCGCCGCCGCAATTGGCGTATCATCCATGCTCGCCATGACGAGGCAAATATCATCCCGCATCGTTTGTTGCATCAGGTCAAAGAATTTACGGGTCAGATAGGGCCGCCCCCATTTACGCTCACTTGTGTCGAGATAACATCGGTAAAACACATCCCAATGCTCATGTTTCAAATCATCCCCGATCAGGCGCTGAATGCGAACGCCCTCTTGGGCGGCTTTGCGTTCCTTGCGAATGTTCTTTCGTTTCCGAGAGGAGAGGCTTGCGAGGAAGGCATCGAAATCCGCGTAATCGCGATTA
>CAZSKH010000341.1:0-2445 GCA_964607395.1 uncultured Algimonas sp. | reverse complement strand
CCCTCAACACCTTCTGCCGGCGCAACCTCTTCCTCATCCGCCTCTTCTATCCGGCCGACACTGACAACGCGCTCGTCGTCTTTCACGCGGATAACGGTGACGCCGCGTGCGCTCCGGGAGACGATGGAGATGTTTTTGACGGGGCAGCGGATCAGCTGGCCGCCATCTGTGACGATCATCAACTGATTATCTTCCAAAATACTCATGGAGCGGACGAGTTTGGCGTCATCAGCCTTTTTGCCGCGGTCCAAATTCTGTGCTGTCACGCCCTGCCCGCCGCGGTTCATACAGCGGTAGTCATAGGACGAGCTCCGCTTGCCCAAGCCATCATCCGCGAGGGTCAGTAGGAATTGCTCATTGGCCTGCAAGAAGCCGAGGCGCTCTGCATCAATCGGCGTATCGACCGCTGCGTCATCCGCATCGTCCTCAGTCTCATCCCCTAAAGCGCGGCGCATGGCATTGGCGTGTTTCATATAGGCCCGAGCCTCATCGGTCTCGATATCTACGTGGCGCAAGACCGCCATGGAAATCACTTCGTCGCCATCTGCGAGCTTAATCCCGCGCACGCCGGAGGAGGTCCGTCCAACAAAACGGCGGACATCGGTGGTCCGGAACCTAATGGATTTACCATTTGCCGTCGTCAGCATCAGATCATCATCTTCGGTCACAACGCGGACATCAACAATGCCGTCGCCTTCATCGGGCTTCATTGCAATTTTGCCATTGCGATTTACGCGGGTGAAATCAGACAGACTGTTCCGGCGCACACCGCCTGAACGCGCCGCGAACATAATGTCCAAATCCGCCCAGCTCTCTTCATCTTCTGGCAGAGCCATAATGGAATTGACGGTTTCGCCCTGTTGCAGCGGCAGCAAATTCACGAGCGCCTTGCCGCGTGTGTTTGGCCCACCCGGAGGCAATTTCCAAACTTTGAGCTTATAGGCCATCCCTATCGAGGAGAAGAACAGCACAGGCGTATGGGTCGTCGCGACGAAGACGGTTGTGACGTAATCTTCATCCTTCATGGACATGCCCGCGCGGCCTTTGCCGCCGCGTCTCTGCGCACGATATGTGTCCAGCGGCGTGCGTTTGACATAACCCGCAGCCGTGACCGTCACGACCATGTCTTCTACGGTAATGAGATCTTCATCATCAAAATCCGTTCCGCCCGCAACAAATTCAGAGCGGCGCGGGGTTTCATATTTCTCTTTAATTTCAGTGAGTTCCGCAGAGATTATCGCCTGAACACGCGCGCGGCTGCGCAAGATGTCCAGCAAGTCCGTAATCGTCGCGGCGAGCTTTTCGGCCTCTTCCGTAATCTCGTCCATGCCGAGTTGCGTCAATTTCAGAAGACGCAAATCCAGAATAGCTCGCGCTTGTTCTTCGGTGAGTTGGATACTTCCATCCGCCATAAGTTTAGAGCGCGGGTCGGCAATTAGTTTAATCAGAGCGCCCATATCTTGCGCAGGCCATGTCCGAGCCGTCAGCTTATCCCGCGCCTCTTTCGGGTTCGCAGAGGAGCGAATAATGCGGATGATCTCGTCAATATTTGCAACCGCTGTTGCGAGCCCCACAAGGATATGCGCGCGGTCCCGGGCCTTAGCGAGATCAAACTTCGTCCGGCGCGCAATCACGTCCTCACGGAAGTTCAGGAAAGCTTCCAGCATATCCCGAACGCTCATTTGCATTGGCTTACCGCCGTTTAGCGCCAACATGTTAGAGCTAAAATTCTGCTGCATCGGTGTGTAACGGAAGAGCTGATTCAACACGACTTCCGGGACGGCGTCACGCTTGAGCTCGACCACAAGGCGCATACCGACACGGTCCGATTCATCGCGAACGGCAGACACGCCTTCGATTTTCTTATCATTGACCAGATGGACGATTTTCTTTTGTAAGTTCGCCTTATTCACCTGATACGGCAATTCCGTCACAACGATTGCAAAACGATCTTTGCGAATTTCCTCGGTCGCAGTCACGGCGCGGACCGTGACCGAGCCCCGCCCCGTCAAAACACCTTGGCGCGCGCCTGAACGGCCCATGATTTGACCACCCGTTGGGAAATCCGGTCCGGGAATAATCTCCAGCAGCTCATCATCCGTCAGCTGGCCATTTTCCATCAGCGCCAAAGTCGCATTAATCACCTCACCGAGATTATGCGGCGCGATATTCGTTGCCATACCGACGGCAATACCGCCTGCCCCATTGACAAGGATGTTTGGATAGCGCGCTGGCAGAACCACTGGCTCGCGCTCAGAGGCATCATAATTATCTTGGAAGTTGACCGTATTCTTTTCGATATCCGCCAGCAGCGAGGCCGCAGGACGGTCCATGCGCACTTCTGTGTATCGCATCGCGGCAGGTGGATCGCCGTCAACTGAGCCAAAGTTTCCCTGACCATCCAGCAAGGGCAGCCGCATGGAAAAATCCTGCGCCATACGGACC
>CAZSKH010000340.1:0-2455 GCA_964607395.1 uncultured Algimonas sp. | reverse complement strand
CATTGGACCCGCTGGCGACCGGAATTTTGCCGATCGCATTGGGGGAGGCGACCAAGACGGTTCCTTTTATGATGGACGCGGCGAAATCCTATATCTTTGAAATCACATGGGGCGAAACCCGCTCGACGCAAGACGCGGAAGGCGACGTGACGGACACCTCCGATGTTCGTCCAACGGAAGCCCAAATTCAGGCTGCGTTGCCGCAATTTACGGGCGAGATTGAACAAGTCCCGCCCAAATTCTCCGCGATAAAAATTGACGGAAAACGCGCCTATGATCTCGCGCGCGCGGGGAAGGCGGTCGAGATTAAATCTCGCCTCGTGCGCGTGGACCGATTTGAGCTGACGGAGGCAAATGAGGCCACAGCCAGTTTCGAAGTAGACTGCGGAAAAGGCACATATATCCGCTCTCTGGCGCGAGATTTAGCCGCCGCGCTGGGAGCCTGCGGATATGTCACCAAATTACGCCGAACGCGCGTCGGTCCGTTCACGCTTGCGCAGTCAATAACACTGGACGCCCTAACCCAGATGTGTGATAGGGCGCGCGTCTCAGAGGGGCTGCTCTCTGTTTCGACCGCTCTGGACGACATCCCGGTGCTGGCCGTAACAGACCAAGATGCAATCGATCTGAAACACGGACGCGCAATTACGGCGCCGCCTCATCTTCTGAACCACGACTATGTGCGCACAGAACGGGACGGTATTTTGATTGCGCTCTGCCAGCCACGCGAGGGAAATTTAGTCCCGAAACGTGTGTTCAACCTATAACTCTATACGGAGAAACACGATGTCGATCACACCCGAGCGCAAAGCCGCTTTGATCAACGAATACGCAGTCCAGCCTGGCGATACAGGCTCACCCGAAGTTCAAATCGCGATCCTGACGGAACGCATCGTCAATCTGACGGAACACTTCAAAACCAATAAAAAAGACAACCACTCACGTCGTGGTTTGCTTTTGATGGTCAATAAGCGTCGTAGCTTGCTGACCTATGTCCAAGGTAAAAGCGAAGAGCGTTATCAGGACCTCATTAAGCGATTGGGTCTGCGCAGATAGGCGCGCTCAATACTAACCGAATAAGGGTCGCCATATGGGCGGCCTTTTGTGCATCTAGCTGTTTGAACAAAGTTTCAAACTGCGGGGCACGCCCTTCCGACCACGCAAATGACTGCGGGCGGAACCTGCCAAGAGGCAGAAAAAAGCAAGTACGATGAAAGAAAGAAACTCTACGTATGTTCGATAAGAAAACAGTATCAATCGATTGGGCCGGCCGCACGCTGACCCTCGAAACCGGCGGCATGGCCCGCCAAGCCGACGGCGCCGTCTTTGCGACCTATGGCGACACGAAATTGCTCGCAACAGTCTGTGCGCGCAAAACTGAAAAGCCGGGACAAAGCTTCTTCCCGCTGACCGTCAACTATATGGAAAAATTCTACGCGGCGGGTAAAATCCCGGGTGGATATTTCAAGCGCGAAGGCCGCCCAACAGAGCGCGAGACACTGATCTCCCGCCTGACTGACCGTCCGATTCGTCCATTGTTCCCAAAGGGTTTCAAAAACGAAGTTCAGGTCGTCATCACGGTTCTACAACATGACCTTGAAAACGAGCCAGACATCATTGGCATGATCGCGGCCTCTGCTGCGCTCACTATTTCCGGTCTGCCGTTCATGGGTCCAATCGCGGCGTCCCGCGTTGGCCTCATCGATGGGGACTATGTTTTGAACCCAACACTGCAAGAGCTGGAAGAGTCTGAACTCGACCTCGTCGTTGCAGGTACAGAAGACGCCGTCATGATGGTGGAATCACAAGCAGACGAGCTCACAGAAGAGCAAATGATCGGCGCCGTGATGTTCGCGCATGAATCATGTCAGGACGTTATCGATGCGATCATCGAATTGGCAGAAGACTCCGCCAAGCCAGCTTGGGAATTCGAATCTCCGGATTACTCCGCAGAGAAGAAAGCCATGAAGAAAGTTGCCGAGAAAGGCATCAAAGCGGCTTATAAGAAAACAGACAAAATGGAGCGCCAAGAGCTCTTGCGCGAAACACGCGTTGCGGCTGAAGCGGCGCTTGTCGCATCGGATGAAAATCCAGATGGCATGAAGTCCAACGTCTTCTCTGACGTTTTCAAATCCATCGAATCCGAGACCGTTCGCGGCACAGTTATCAAAACGAAGAAACGTATTGATGGCCGTAAGCTTGATCAGGTTCGCCCCATCGAGAGCCATGTTGGCCTGCTCGAGCGCACACATGGCTCGGCTTTGTTCACACGCGGCGAAACACAAGCGCTCTGTGTTGCCACGCTCGGAACATCTGATGACGAGCAATTCGTTGATCAGTTGACGGGCACGATCAAGAACAAGTTCCTCCTGCACTATAACTTCCCGCCATATTCTGTGGGTGAAGCGGGCCGTATGGGCGGCACATCCCGCCGCGAACATGGTCATGGTAAGCT